>DASUMO010000271.1:0-4130 GCA_036277695.1 Chitinophagaceae bacterium | reverse complement strand
AGCCGCCTCCGTTGTGGCCTGTGGTTCTTTGATTTCCGTTTTGGACCCCTCCTGTTTTGTTTTAACAACTTCGATTAATTCAGGGCTTTTAACAGGCGGGTTTGGCGAATTAATGGAAACGGGGTCTTCATTTTTAACCAGCACAGGTGCTGAGACGGGAGGTTTCAGGTCATCCTTTTTTACTTCCTCTTTTTTTATCTCCTCGATTTTTACTTCTGCCGTAGTTTTTGTTTCTACAACCGGAGCCGCCGGTTTCTCCTCTTCCTTAACGGCGAATATGGGTCTTTCTTTGAGGGTGGAATCATCCGCAGCCCTGGCCAGGATCTCGGTAAAAGCAGTCACTTCTTTTTTTTCGGTCCGGATCACTCCTTCCCGCTGAGACGGTATAGCCATCTGTACTGACATGGACTGTAAATCGAACAGGCCCCATCCTTTTTCACCAAAATTTTTCAATAGGAAACCATGATCTTTCGCTTTGATGGTCACTGCAAATTTTTGCTCAGGATACCTGCCCTGCGGAAACCCCACGGTAAACTGGTAAACGCTATCCCTTAACCTGGACAGAATTAAATAGCCACTGGCAGTAGAACTATAGACTTTTTCATCCATGCGAACGAAAAAGGGTTGTTCCTGTTCAGTTTGCAGGTAAACAAAATACACGCGTTGGGAAGATGCCGTGTAAGAGATAGTGATCATTATAAGGCACAGGAGTAGTTTATTCATTTTCCCGGTATTGATTATCAGAGCAAAAATACTGGCTATAAAGCTACAACATCTTGTTAAATACTATCGCCATTCTTCCCTTTAACAGGCTGCCGTATGCCGGGCTTTGTGTAATTTGCCGCCCCTAAACCCTTAGTATGAAGAAATTCTTTTTATTACTCTTTTCGCTTGCTGTTTTTAGTCTGGCTTTTGCTCAGCCTCATGCGGAAAGAGATAGTTCATGGAAAACTATTTACCGGGAAACACCGGCCCGAATTAATAACCTTGTTCATACCAAACTGGAAGTAAAACCCGATTTCAGTAAATCCTGGCTTTATGGAAAGGCCTGGATCACCCTCAAGCCTCATTTTTATCCTACCGATTCCCTATCACTTGATGCGAAAGGAATGGAAATCAAAAAAGTGGCCCTGGTAAAAGGAACAAAACAGTTGCCGCTTAAATTTAAATACGATGATTGGGTACTCCGGATACAATTGGATAAAACCTATAAATCTTCGGAGAGTTATATCATTTATATCGATTATATAGCCAAGCCAGATGAGTTTGAAGAGAAATATGGAAGTGATGTTGCTTTATTAGGAACAAAAGGCATGTATTTTATCAACCCCCGGGGTGAAGAGAAGGACAAACCAACCCAGATCTGGACCCAGGGCGAGACCGAATCCAGTTCCGCCTGGTTCCCTACTATCGACAAAACCAACCAGCGCTGCACCCAGGAATTGACGGTGACCGTTGAGAATAAGTATGTAACACTCAGCAACGGCAAGCTGGTATCACAAAAGAAAAATACAGATGGCAGCCGTACCGATTATTGGAAAATGGATCTGCCCCATGCGCCTTATCTTTTTTTCCTGGGCGTAGGTGAGTATGCCGTGGTAAAAGATACCTGGAAGGGTAAGGAAGTGAATTATTATGTGGAAAAAGAATACGCGCCGGTTGCCAAAAAAATCTTTGGCCACACCCCCGAGATGATGAGCTATTTTTCAAAGATCACTGGTGTTGAATATCCCTGGATAAAATATTCGCAGATCACCGGCCGGGATTATGTTGCCGGGGCTATGGAAAATACCACGGCTACTATCCACCAGGAAACTGCGCAGCAGGATGCCCGCCAGTTAATTGACGGCAATGCCTGGGAAAGTACGATCGCTCACGAATTATTTCATCAATGGTTTGGAGATTATGTAACCACGGAGAGCTGGAGCAATCTCACTCTCAACGAATCATTTGCCAATTACAGCGAAACACTTTGGTTTGAATACAAATATGGAAAAGACGCAGGGGATGCCGAAAATTTCCAGGGTATGCAAAATTACCTGCAAAGCGGCAGCCAGGATAAACACCTGGTGAGGTTTCAATACGAAAGCCGGGAAGATATGTTTGACGCGGTAAGTTACCAGAAAGGCGGCCGCATCCTCCATATGCTTCGCAATTACGTCGGTGACGAAGCTTTCTTTAAGGCATTAAACCTTTACCTGACCACCCATAAATTCAAATCCGCGGAAGCCCACCAGCTCAGGCTGGCTTTTGAAGAGGTGACCGGTAAAGACCTGAACTGGTTCTTTAATCAATGGTATTTTGGGAACGGCCACCCGGTGGTAGATATCAGTTATGCCTATGATGATGCGGCAGGTAAGGTGAACGTGATCATAAAACAAACCCAGCGGGGAGGAAAGATCTTCCGGCTGCCCCTGGCCGTTGATATCTATTCGGGATCCAATAAAACCCGGTATACGGTATGGACCGGGAATGCGATCGATACATTTACATTCAGTTATTCGAAACGCCCTGACCTGGTGAATGTAGATGGCGATAAGGTGATGCTTTGGTTAAAGAAAGACAATAAGACACTGGATAATTTTATTCACCAGTATAAATATGCCGGCACTTACCTGGACCGCCGGGAGGCAATAGACTTTGTAGCCAGGAAACAAAATGATTCCAAAGTGGTTGAATTAATGAAGACGGCTATCCAGGATAGGTTCCATGGTCTTCGCAATTATGCGCTCAGCCGCCTGGACCTGCAACAGGATGAAATGAGGGCCGCGGTTGAACCAATCCTGCTGCAGCTGGCTAAAACGGATAAGTATGCGACAGTTCGCGGCAATGCGATCAACCAGTTAGGCAATCTTGAAAAAAAGGATTATACCTCTTTGTTCAAATCTTATGTGCATGATTCCTCTTACACTGTTTCGGGAAATGCGCTTTATGCTTTATCAAGAGTGGATCCTGATGCAGCGGTTAGCCTTGCCCGTGAATTTTCAACAAAACCTGCCAGGGGAGCTTTGGAAGAAGCCATCATTGGTGTGATCATGAAATCCGGTGATGAGAGCATGGCAGATAAGCTGATTCGTGATTTCAGTGAAATGCCGCTCAGCGACGCTAAATTCAACACGGTGGTAAATCTCAGCACCTACCTTTCAGCGCTCAGCAACCTGGAAAAAGTAAAATGGGGAATTGACGAAATCGTAAAATTCCGGGACGAGATCCCCGCGCAGATCAGGAATCAAACCGATCCCTTTCTGAATGGTATGGTGTTGAAGGGAATCCTCGCCAGCAAATCCGAAAAGCTGAAATCGGATAAAACGAATAAAGCCCTGGAAGAATTGGTGAATTATATTAAATCAAAATTACCGGAAGAGGAGAAAAAGGGGTTTTGATGGTTTGATTGGTTGCTGGGTAATATTATTTGGTAATCAATGGGTCGTTCAACAACCGATTAAAATAGTAAAGCTGCCGCAATACGGCAGCTTTTTTATTTAGAGAATTTTTAATCCACTATTCAACTATCGTCCTCACCAACTTCCACTGGCTCCGCCTCCGCCGCCGCTGCCCCCACCGAACCCACCAAAGCCACCACCTCCTCCGCCAGACCAGCCGCCGCCGCCGCCTCCTCCACTAAACCATCCGCCACCCGGCCATACCGGTCCCATCCAACCCTTATAACCGCGGCGGGAGACATATCCTCCGCCCCGCGATCCACCTGAAAACAAACTGAAAAGGATAACAAGTATGACCAATGCTACAATGATCTTGGAAAACCCGCCGCCCTTGTCTTTACTTTTACCATAACCTTCGGGAGCTTTGTACTCACCCGCCGCTGCTTCTATAATCGCATTAGTACCGTCTTCCAGTCCTCCATAATAATCTCCGGCCTTGAACCGGGGAACAATACTGTGATCAATAATAGATGCGGCGTCCATATCGGGGATCGCACCTTCCAGTCCATAACCCACTTCGATCCTGACCCGGCGATCATCCTTGGCTACCAACAATACAATTCCGTTATCCTTTTTTTCCTGGCCACCTACACCCCAGCGTCTCAATATCTGAAGCGCCATATCCTCAATAGGATAGATTCCCGTCGAGGAGATAATTACTACAGCTATCTGGTTGGAAGTGCTGTC
>DASUMO010000270.1:0-3012 GCA_036277695.1 Chitinophagaceae bacterium | reverse complement strand
GGAACCCTGATCTCCGCGATCCTGCTCCTGTTTCGCCAGGGCTGGAGAACAGGGGTGAACCGCGCGGCGGAAGCCATGACCATCTTCGCGGTAATGTGTGCGGGCCAGTTCCCGATCTGGCATATGGGCCGGGTCTGGAATGCCTTCTTTGTACTTCCTTATCCCAATACAAGAGGACCGCTTTGGGTGAATTTCAATTCCCCGCTTTTATGGGACGTGTTCGCCATCTCCACTTATTTTACCGTATCACTTTTATTCTGGTATTCGGGTTTATTACCCGATCTCGCCACACTGCGTGACAGGGCCAAACTGAAATGGAGAAAATTATTTTATGGAGTAGCCGCTTTTGGCTGGACGGGTTCTACCAAACACTGGCAAAGACATGAAGCCTTGTCGCTGGTATTAGCGGGCTTGAGTACACCCCTGGTATTATCTGTGCATACCATCGTATCCTTCGACTTCGCCACTTCTGTTGTTCCGGGATGGCATACGACCATCTTCCCCCCATATTTCGTTGCGGGTGCCATCTTCTCCGGTTTTGCCATGGTGCAAACCCTGCTGGTGGTAACTCGTAAAGTGCTGGCACTGGAAGACTATATTACCATTGAGCATATTGATGTGATGAACAAGGTCATTGTGCTCACCGGTTCGATCGTTGGTATCGCTTATCTCACGGAATTATTCATGGCCTGGTATAGCGCCGTGGATGCGGAAAGCTTTGCGTTCTTTGAAAACAGACTTAACCTGAACAGTCCCTATGGCTGGAGTTACTGGCTGATGATGGGATGTAACGTGTTGTCGCCCCAGATCTTCTGGTTCCGCAGGATGAGAAGAAACCTGTTTGTAACCTTCTTTATGTCCGTCATCGTAAATATCGGGATGTGGTTTGAGCGTTTTGTGATCATCGTTACCTCGGTATACCGGGACTACCTGCCTTCGGCCTGGAGTACTTATTATACACCGACAATCTGGGAAGTTGGATTTTACCTGGGAACATTCGGGTTATTCTTTACCTGTTATTTTCTTTTCTCCAAATTTTTCCCGGTTATCGCTATCGCGGAGATCAAGCATATTTTGAAAAGAAGCGGGGAAACCTATAAGGAAAAAATGGATGAAGTGGAAAGTGAATCAGTGGATGAGTTTGCCGAGAAGCATGGACATGATCATGGAGCATAGAATAAGCTGCTGGCCGCTAGCTATTAGCTGCCAGCAGTTTGAATGGATAAGAATTAAAATAATAAAATGATACCCTGCTAGAAGCTGGAAGCTAGCAGCTAAAAGCTAAAACAATGGCTGTAAAAAAATTTATAGTTGGCAATTTTGATGACGAGGCGGTACTTTTTCCGGCTGTGAAAAAAGTTCGCCGGGCCGGGTACCGGATTCATGATGTATTTACGCCCTTTCCTATTCATGGGCTTGACAAGGCCATGGGGCTCCGGGATACCAGCCTGCATACTGCCGGGTTTATATATGGAATTATCGGGACAATGACGGCCGTGGGATTTATTACCTGGGCCCTGGCTGTTGATTGGCGTTTGAATTTTGGTGGCAAGCCATTTTTCGCACTGCCTGCCTGGATTCCCATTACGTTTGAATTGACGGTATTATTTGCCTCTGTCGGAATGGTGCTTACGTTTTGTTATCTCTGCCAGTTAGCTCCTTTTGTAAAGAAAGATCATTTTAACCTCCGTTCTACCGATGATACATTTGTTATGGCGCTGGAGTGTACAGATAAAACAAACGAAACAGAAGCAATGGGATTTTTACAGTCCATTGGTGCAAAAGATGTAAAAATTGATTACAAAGAGACCGGTTGGTGGCTTGGACGTTATGACAAAGACAGCATGCGGTTTTCCAAAAAAGAAGAACCAGTTCTTCCAAATATATAATACGAGATGATGAGAAAAATACTGATCATAACAGGAATAACCGGGATAAGTATCCTAATAGCCAGCTGCGGCGGACCACGGCGCAACCCCGGTCATACCTATATGCCGGATATGGCCTATAGCAGGGCTTATGAAACTTATGCCGGTTTGGATACTTCCATTTTTACCACAGAACGGAACGGCTGGGGCAGTACCAATAAAATATTTTATAATCATCAACCCGTGAGCGGTGCCGTTGCACGGGGGGAAATGGCAGCTTACACTATTCCGAATGATACCATTGGTTATAAGTTATCGGCTGCTGTTACGAACCCGCTGAATCCTTCTGAAATTGATATGAAGGAAGCGGAAAGACTCTACCTGGTAAATTGTGGCATTTGTCATGGCGCCAAACTGGATGGGAATGGACCGTTGTGGAAAGATGGCAGCGGGCCCTATCCTGCCGCACCAAAAAACCTGCTGGGTGCTGATATGGTAGCCTTGCCAGAAGGCACCATGTTTCATTCAGTTACTTATGGAAGAAATCAAATGGGAAGTTATGCTTCTCAAATGAGTACGCAACAAAGATGGATGGTAGTGGCCTATGTGAAAAATAAACAGGGGGCTGGAAAGGCAACTACAGATAGTACGGCTGCTGCAGTGACCCCGGTAAAAGCCGACAGCACGGCAGCGACTACAACCAAAATGTAAATACTGTTTTGAAGAAATAATAAATATAAACTGATGTCAATCCGGCAAAATTTTGAAGTCCCCAAGCGTTACAACACGGTCGCGATTGTTTTGATGGCGATAGGCTTGTTGGCGATTATTGGTTTGTACATTACCCAGGGTTCCAAAGATGATGCACATGCCAATGCCCGGTTTTGGGGCTCCCTGTTACAGAATAGTGTGTATTTCCTGCTGGTCACCAATGCTGCCATGTTTTTTATCTGTGCCACTACCCTGGCCTGGGGCGGCTGGCAAATGTCGTTCCGCCGGGTTACGGAAGCTATCTCTACCTGTGTGCCGGTGCTGGGAGTAATCAGTTTGGTGGTGTTACTTTCAATTAGTTTTAGCGATAATCATACTATTTATCACTGGACCGATACGGAGCATGTTAAACATGATCCTGTTCTGTTGCATA
>DASUMO010000269.1:0-3853 GCA_036277695.1 Chitinophagaceae bacterium | reverse complement strand
ATTCTTCATTCCCATAGGCCCGGTGGTTTCATTGCGTTGGGTCTTGGTGCCTATACTGCTGATGCCCTGCATGAAAGAAATATCGCCACCCGGAAAATAGGGCTCATAATTATGCCATTGATCCGTTTTCCAGGCTGGAGTAAACAAACGCAGGAATACATCTTCCGTTTCTGTTACAACTGTAAAGTTCTGTTGCTTTGTTTGAAATTGACACCAATACATATTCCGGTGATAACCTTTGAACTCCGGGTATTTCCATGGAAACTCTCCTGTTTCGGTATTGTTATACTCTTTTGTCCAAACCCCGAAGCGGTTACCCTTCATCCGGTTTTTCCAGACGCGATAAGGACCATAGCCCCTATAAGTGACAGCGTTTATTTCCTTTTCAGGAAAAGAAAAGTTGGCGCCGGCGAAATGGGTAAAATAAGCCGCCGGGAAATAGTTCAGCTCCAACCTTAGCCAGCCGCTGGGATAGACCGTCCAGCTAAGCGTATTATAATTTTCCTTCCTGTCAAACACTGATTCAATCACCAGGTAATCACCTTCCTTATAGGTTCGAAAGTTCCTGAAATTGTTGAGGCCCTCCTCTACAACAGGTCCATTTGTGATGGGTATAATTCCCGCAGCATTTTGTACCCTCGTCAGCAAGCCTTTTGTTTTATGAAACTCCAGTCGAACCCCATTGGCCTCTACCTGCCAGGTGGAATCTAATTCAGTGAGACGTGGAGCGGAAGCACCCTGAGTATGAACGAAAGAAAGAGCATGGGTTTTGGGATGGCTGATGGGAAAACTCCAGGTGAAGATCTCCTTTTTATCAGCACCATAGGCGGTTAAATACAATACGTCGAACTCCTTCCAGTTGCGGGGCAGGGATAACTGCAGGTTTCCTTTTTCCAAAGGCCTGATATCTGGTGATGCAATACTTCCTTTCACTTCTTTACCTGAATCCAGCTTTTTTAGCAGCCAATGAAAACTGCACTGGCGGGTATTAGTGAAATGAAACCGGTTCTCCAGATTTAACCTGCCATCGAAAGCTGCCGTGATCTCCTTCCGTTCCGGCCAAAGCGGGCTCCAGATTTCCTTGATGGCATAATAACTTCCTTCCTTTTCGAGGTTAGGTCCCAGTATACCATCAGCCCCGCGGTGCTTATCCGTATCCAATGAATCCTTCTTATCACGCCTCACCACGGCCTGGTCTGCATAATCCCAAAGAAATCCGCCGGCGCTTAAGGGGTTATGCCACATTTTTTCCCAATAATCCTCCAGCCCTGCACCATGGCCACCATCAAATTGCCCGTGAAGGAATTCAGTAGGCATCACGATCTCCCTGCCATTATCATAATTCCCGATTCCATAATTGTATTCGCGGTAATGTTGTGTTTCGATACCTCCATAAAGTTGCCAGGGGTGAACAACAGGGCGCTTTTGCAGATCAAACACTGTGAAAAATGAATCGAGTTCCGTGTTATGTCCACCCTCATTCCCATTTGCCCAAAAAATAATGGAAGGATGATGGCCATCATGCTTTATCATCTCTTCGAGGAGCCGGGTTCCCGTTTTTGTATCGTAATGACCATGCCAGCCCGCCAATTCATCCATCACAAACAATCCGAGCGAATCACAGGCATCGAGAAAATGATCATCCGGAGGATAATGCGCCATGCGCACGGCATTCATGTTCATATCCTTCATCAGCAACACATCTTCAATACTGACATTCTTGCTGGTGGTTCTCCCGGTAGCAGGGCGAAAGGAATGACGGTTGACACCTTTCATTTTTACTTTCACCCCGTTTATATAAATACCATCCCTTGGTTTTAATGCCACTGTGCGGAAACCGATCTTGCGCCTTACAGTATGCAAGAGCTTATTATCATTGTAAATGCTAAATACGGCATTATATAAATGCGGGGACTCCGGGTTCCATTGCTTTACAGACTTGAATTTGTGATTAAACAGGAATGCAGGACCTGATTTACCGGAGGAATTGATAACTCTGTCCAGCAATTTACCGTCGGACCCATAAATGGAAATACTGGCGCGGTTTGCTTTCCCTGTCACAGCAATCTTTGCCGCAAAACTACCGTCGGCCCTGGCATCCAGGGACAGGTTTTCAATGTGAGAACCGGGGACTGCTTCGAGGTAGACAGGCCTGAATATTCCACCAAAGATCCAGAAATCCGCCCTTCGTTCTGCGTCATTTACCGACTCGTTGGTGGAATGTTTGGCCACCGTCACTTCGAGTAAATTCGTTGTTCCAAATTTTACGAGACTTGTAATATCATACTTGAACGCATAAAATGCACCCTGGTGGGTTTCTCCCGCCGGTTGATTGTTTATTTTCACCTCGGCATCCGTCATCACTCCTTCAAAGACGATCTTGATTGTTTTATTCTTCCAGTTTGCCGGAACGGTAAAGGAATATTTATACAATCCTTTTTCCTTTCCTCTTATACTATCCCTGGCAAAACCATAATCATATTTCCCAAAACCCTGGAGTTCCCAGCAGGATGGGACGGGAATGGTTGTCCACTTGCCGGCGTTCATACCCGCGGTACAAAAAAAATCCCAGTTTACCGTATGATCGCTTCCGGTGCCGGAGAGATATTGCTTTTCCGTTTGCTGAGCAAAGAGGTGAATGGTGAATAGTGAATGGTGAATGAGAAGGACAATATATATAAGTAGTTTTCTCATTTGTTATAGCCTACCTTAAGCTTAGACAATTTATAAGATGATGCAACTTTCTTTCCATTCACCCAAAGACTTAGACCCTTTCCTTTTTTATACCTTGTTCCATCCTTATCCCAGATAATAGTTACAATCTTGCCATGATACCATATATTATCGAGACAAAACCAATCCCATTTGTTGTCGGGCAAAAGAGGATTGACTTCGATTATATCATCTGCTCTTGGGCGCAAACCAACAAGACCTGTAATGATCAGATCGTTAAACGTTGAATGATTATAATAGCGGCTTCTTTCTTCATCTCCTTTTAACCAATATCCTGTTTTTTCATCCAGGTATTCCCCGATATAAGGTCTGCCCCTGTAATATTGTGACTCCACATAAGTTTCCAGTAAATCAAAATAGTTTGTATCACACACCACCTGTTGGTCATAATTATTGAGCAGGTTGGCCATGGCAGTTAAAGTCTGCGCCGTGGCGAAAGGCCAAACAGCCCCATCCCACTCGCAATTACAACAGCCATGGGTTCGGAATTGTGGGTGACTCCTGTCAGCCGTAGTGATTCCAAAAGGTGCATTAAAGACTTTTGTATCAAGCAGGTTCTTCCAGGCTATTGTGTATTGCTTATCCGGCATATTGAAATACCAGGGAATAAATCCAATTTGTTCTTTCACATTGGCACTGCTATCCGCTTCTTTCAGCACCTCAAAGAATCCATGCCTATCATTCCATAAACGGGATTGTGTGATACCCTTAATAGAATCTGCTTTTGCCTGGTAAAGTCGAGCCGCCATTGAATTACCAGCCAGCTTTTCCAATTCGGAGAGTGCGCGTGCATTCCCATACATATAGCCATTGATGGAAGGGCGGGCGTTTTTTTCGCGGCGGCCACCGCTGATGGTTTCTTCCATGGCATCCCGCACATCATACTGCCAGTAGAGACCGTTCGCCAAGCGTTTTTCCTGCTCCCAGGCCTGGTAATCCTCTTCCAGGTCGGGCAATAGCCCGAGTAAGAAAGATTTATTCTGGTTGACCAGGTAACGATTATAGATCGCGTCAATATTCCAGCTACTGTAAAATCGCAGGCGCTTCAGGGGCTTGCCATCATTACCCCGGTACCAAACAAGCAGGTTATTGTCCAGGTATTGTTGCTCATGCAGCCAGC
>DASUMO010000268.1:0-5514 GCA_036277695.1 Chitinophagaceae bacterium | reverse complement strand
AATAGTTGACCTGAAGACGGAGGGATACTTAAAACGTTTTGCCATAATATTTAATTCCCCCTTCAAATTCGAAGGATCAATATTTAATGATTGGGGAGTGGGTTGATCGTATGGATCAGCTATAAACTTCAACCCCAATTGTTGCGGGTTAATATCAATGCTGCCGATACCATTATTATAAACATTATAGGTCCATACATTCACAATATGACCTACGAATATTCCTGCCCCGCCACGTATGTTTATACCATAACGTGTAAGTTTATAATCAACGCCCAAGCGTGGAGAAAATGCCCATTGGGGCCTCATAGCTTCACCGGAACTTGCCCCTTCTAAATCATAATACCTGGAAATGATGCTGATAGCGGTATCGTTAAAAAACGCATCTTTTTTTGGTTTTGCAGGCATTGAATGAATATCGAGGCGAAGACCCCAATTCAATTTGAGTTTTGCGCTTAACCTGATTTCATCATTTATGAAAGAACTGCTCCTCAGTGTGCTGAATTTTACTCCTAAATCCGCATGTTTACTGTTTGGCTCTTCCGTTGTCAAAAATGAACGTTGAAACCTGATGGGGAATGCACCATTTAAAAAATCATTCAGGTTCCTGAATTGGTAATTCCCATAATAATTGGGAATACTTCTATTATCGAATTTGCTATAATTAACGTCTAACCCTATGGTAAATACATGTTGATTCGTAATAATTTTAAAAGCGTCAAACAACGTGATATCATTTGCTTTAAAAGCCGAGACACCGGAATTTGCCTCACTCCCAAAAGTGATAAAACCACTGCCATCAGCGATGGATACCCTGGGAAAGAGCTGCCCCATCCATTTGCGGTTATCCAACTGATTCGTAAACGTTAGCAGCAACCGGTTATTCATTTCTTTTTTAAGAAACCGCTTCCATTCAAATGATGCGGCGTGTGTTCTGGCAGGCACGGTAAAGCCGATATTCTGAAAAAAAACCAGCGTAGCACCCGCAACTCCCTGGGAAATCCGCTCCGTATAATTATAACGGTAACTTAGCATGAACTTATCTTTAATGGAAGCATTCCAGTCAATCTTGAGATTCACCCTTGTGGTAGTCAGCTCATCGATTCCTTCAAGAAAAGAACCCGGATCATAGTTATATTTATTTTTTATGGAATCAGACAGGGCAAATAGTTGTTGCTGAGTGCTGTTACCCCGGTATTCACTCATATTAAATGGCCTTGGTCTGGACTCTGATTGCTTTTCAATCAGCGCAAAATAGAAGACCTTATTCCTGACCAATGCCCCGCTATTCCATATCCCAAAAGTTTGGTTATAAAAGGCTGGCAGGCGCGGGCGGGAAAATACTCCCGGATTTCCAGGAGTTTCTACAGGCTGGGTCGCCCTCCCGGCTAAATTTTCATTTCTGAAATAATACCAGGCAGATGCTTTGTTTTCATTGCTGCCCGAACGGGTAATCGCATTGATGCTTCCACCGGTAAAGTTGCCGAATTGTACATCGTAAGGCGCAAGTAAAACCTGTATTTCTTCTATGGCTTCTACAGAAACAGGCGGTGCCCCTGTTTGTCCGCCATTGGTACCATTTGCAGCTATACCCTGGATATCATTATTATTGGCGCCATCGATAAAAAATGCATTAAAGCGATTGCCTTGTCCTGCCAATGCCATCACCCCGCCACCCGTTACCTTAGCCTGCGGTATAAGCCGTACCAGGTCCTGGAAGCCGCGGCTTATCGTAGGCAGGGATTGCAGGGTTGATTCTGTGATGCTTGTCTCCATCCCAACAGTATTCCTGGATATATTACTGACATTCATAACAATTTCCTGTAGCGCAACAATCTTTTTCTGGAGAATGAAATCCACTTATTCAGCATTATTGAGCGAAAAATGTTTACTGCTGAGGTGAATATATAAGTTTGTTTTTTTTATGCTTTCGTAGCCGATAGAACTAATGATTATGCTGTAAGGGCCACCAGGCCTTAAATTGAAGAAATGAAAGTGCCCGTCATTGCGGGTCGTAACTACATATTTACTTTGTGTCGGCTCGTGAATTACAGAAACAGTAGTACCGGCAAGAAGTTCATTATTATCAGCTAATACTCTCCCGAACGCATGGCTATTGGTTTCCTGTCCATCCACGCAATAAAAAGTAGATAAAAAAATAAAAGCGAAGAATAGAAAATAAAAGGAGAGGGCAGTTATACTGGCAATACAATTCAAAATACTAACCGTTTACGGTCGTTATGCTTATTAAATCTACTAAAAAAAGGCTAGTTCCTCCTGCATTTGTTTAACTGGTTGCCTAAAGATTGGATGATGCGGGGGGCGTACTAATTTTTAAGGTCCGGGCATGCTCCACTCACCACATTCTGCTCCCGATTTTCCTTTTTCCATTTACCACCCGGTTTGTTCCACCTAATTTCGCAGAAATTTTCTCCTTGAAGCATCTGCGTGCGCTGAATAAATATTTCTGGAAATACAGGGTCCGGTTGGGAGCCGGCCTCCTTTTCGTATTCCTGTCCAACTATTTCAACGTTCTTTCGCCCCAGGTTACGGGTTTTATAATAGATTTTGTTCAACAGAATCTGCCCGGCTACCAGGTTCCAGCCCGCAAGCCTTCTTATGATTACCTGGTACAACAACTGATCAGCATGTTCGAGGGGATCAGCGGGGTGGGTACTATCGTAGCTCTTTGCGGTATAACGATACTGATATTGGCATTGCTGCGGGGTTTTTTCTTATTCCTGATGCGGCAAACGCTGATTGTCATGAGCCGTTATATCGAATATGACCAGAAAAATGAAGTGTACCGTCATTATCAGCAACTGGATGCCGGTTTTTATAAAACTCATAATACCGGCGACCTGATGAATCGTATTTCGGAAGATGTGAGCAGGGTCAGGATGTTTACAGGCCCGGCCATCATGTACCTGGCCAACCTGGTGGCGGTGATCTCGCTCAGTGTTTTTTTTATGCTGAAAAGAGATGTGGAACTTACATTATATGTATTGGCCCCCTTACCGGTGCTGGCACTCACGATCTATTATGTAAACAATACGATCAACCGTAAAAGTGAAAAGATACAGGAGTCATTGTCGGATCTAACTACGAATGCACAGGAATCTTATTCGGGTATAAGGGTGATCAAATCCTTTGTGCAGGAAAAAGCCATGCTGGGCTTTTTTAAGAAGAATAGTGAGGAATACCGGAAAAACGCAATTGGGCTGGCTAAAGTGGAAGCAATCTATTTTCCCTCCATCACTTTACTCATCGGTCTCAGCACACTGCTCACCATCATGATTGGTGGTTTACAGTATATCAATAATCCTGGTCAAACCAGCCTGGCGACAATTGTTGAATTCGTAATGTATGTGAACATGCTCACTTTCCCGGTAAGCGCTATCGGGTTAACAGCCAGTATGATTCAGCGCGCCGCCGCTTCTCAAAAACGGATCAATGAATTCCTGGATCTGCAGCCTGCCATCCGGCAGCCACTGCATCCCCTGCAGGAAGAACTGGAGGGGCATATCCGGTTTGAACATGTTTCCTTTACATACGACCATACTGGTATTGAAGCGCTTCGGGATTTTAATCTCGAAATAAAAAAAGGACAGAAGGTGGCGATCGTAGGCCGTACCGGCAGCGGCAAATCAACCCTTGCGCAATTATTGCTTAGAATGTATGATGTTAGTTCAGGTACTATAAAGCTGGATGGAATTGACATCCGCCAGTTTGATCTGAAAAAACTACGCAGCCAGATCAGTTATGTTCCCCAGGATGTATTTCTTTTCAGTGATACCGTTACCGGCAATATTTCCTTTGGTTTGGACAAAACGGATACAACGATGGTGGAGCAGGCAGCCATGCAGGCCAGTGTGCACCGGGAGATCGGTGGATTTTCCCAGCAATACCAGACCCTGATCGGTGAAAGGGGAGTCACCCTCAGCGGTGGCCAGAAACAAAGGATCTCGATAGCCCGGGCCCTGGTCAAGGAACCCGCCCTGGTCATTTTTGATGATTGCCTGAGTGCCGTAGATGCCAAGACCGAAAAAGAAATTATCGCAAACCTGAATGATTACCTGAAAGACAAAACAGCGGTCATCATTACGCACCGCGTATTTTCACTAATGAGCTTTGATAATATTGTCGTCCTGGATGAAGGCGAGATAGCTGAAACAGGCACCCACCAGCAACTCCTGGCCCAAAACGGTTATTATGCCTCCATGTACGCACGACAACAGGAACAGGAAAGAAGTGGCGGGGAGACTAAATAATGTAGTTTTTCGCCGGGCCTGCCGGAGACCTCCCGGGCCCGCCCGGATTTGGCTGTTTCAAAAACATCTCTATATTTGTGGCTTCCAAAACCTAACGTAATTTTTAAATAGTAAAACCTACAACTGTGGCGTACGAGAATAACGACAAGAAAATGGAGAGCATTTACAGCAAGCGGATTCGTGCTGGCAAAAGGAGAACCTATTTTTTTGATGTAAGAGCAACCCGTGGCAATGATTACTACCTCACGATCACGGAAAGCCGGAAACGCTTTGACGATAATGGATATGACCGGCACAAGATCTTTCTTTATAAAGAAGATTTTAATAAATTCATTAAAGCCCTCGGAGAAGCGGTTGATTATGTTAAAACCGAATTGATGCCTGATTTCGACTTCGATGCTTTTAACCACGATGAGAATACCGAGGAGTTCGTCAATCATAACGGCACTGTCGAAGCCCCGGAAGCCAGCCCGGCTGTACCTGAAAAAGAGGAAGCCGCTGCACCTGAAGTTCCTACTAATAACCCGGTGAGCAATAATACCGAAGAAGTAGATAAATGGTGATCTTATTTATTTAAGACAGGTAGTCATTCCCTCCCGGAATGACTTTTTTATTTACAGACTTTGCCGGCTTATTATCATCAATTAAAAATCAGCTAACTTGCTATTTACAAATTATTTTCACATGAGAGTCATACTTGCATTTTGCATCTTCATTATTGCCATAGCCAATATTTCTGCACAGGAAAAAGAGGTGGATCCGCGGGTTACTGGTAAAACGAATACGGTTAATACAGTTACCAGCCCGGTTAATAGTTTGCCAGTTTCAAAGAGTTCGCAAAACAATTTGACTACTCCCGCTACCAGCAAGGTAATGGAATATGCCTTTCGGCTCACGGACTGGAGCGGTCCAAGATTAACAGGCTCACCTGGTTTTCTGAAAGCTGCCAACTGGGCTAAACAGGAGTTAACCGCTATGGGTTTTAAGAATGCACGTCTTGAACCCTGGGGCGAATTTGGCAAAGGTTGGGAATTGGACAAATGTTATCTTGCTTTAACCAAACCTTACTATCAACCCATCATTGCTTACCCAAAGGCATGGACCGGAAGCACACCCGGTAATAGACCCTTGAAAGCGGGCATTGTACTGGTCAGGGCTAATGACTCCACGGAGTTGGCAAAATATGCAGGCAAGCTGGAAGGAAAAATTGTGATGTTATGGAGTTCAGCCCGGGTAGGCCCAT
>DASUMO010000267.1:0-5865 GCA_036277695.1 Chitinophagaceae bacterium | reverse complement strand
TGCAGTTCGGTATCAATGATCTCTTTATCCGAAACGGGGTTGATGGCACCTTCATCCCGTAATATATTCTCATCTTCGAAACAACGAACCACATGGATAATGGCATCCACCTCCCGGATATTTCCCAGAAATTTATTACCCAGGCCTTCACCCTTGCTGGCACCGCGTACCAGACCGGCAATATCCACGATCTCTATTTGGGTGGGAACAATTCGTTGCGGAACTACCAGCTCCGCCAGTTTATTCAACCGGGGATCCGGAACATCCACTAATCCGATGTTGGGATCAATGGTGCAGAACCGGTAATTGCTGGCCTGCGCCTTTGCACTATTGCTGACCGCATTGAATAAAGTTGATTTTCCAACATTGGGTAGTCCCACAATTCCTGCTTGTAAAGCCATGCTTTAATCCAGATTTAATTTGCCATTAAGGGCCTGGTTACTCCAGGTGACCAGGGTCTTCTAAAAAGAGGCGCAAAGATAGGTCATAAGAGCTAATGTTAATCTTCATTAGTCAATTCAAGGTGAGGAATCGGTCAGATTCATTGGTCAATTCAAGGTGAAGAATTGGTCAGACCGGGGCGGTCAGGCCAATTCTTAAAATTTGTGAAAAGATGATTTTGGTTATTCAATTAAAATCTGCAATCTTCAATCTGAAATAGTAAATCATTCTATGGCGCTCAGCAGGATATGGACGGCTTTCATCATCATCGCTTTATTGGCCGCAGCAGGAAAAGTCATTTTTCAACCCGGGCAGGACCAGTTGTTCAGCCAGATGGTCACAGGTAAGAACAGCGATACCATGTCGGTTCGCCAGGTTGATTCGCTTTCCTTGCCGGCAGCCGTTCATAGCCAGTTAAGCACCCAGAAAATTGCAGTGTGGGATAAGGAAAAAGTGTACCGTGCTGATTCGGTAAGCTACAGGTCATACAGGTTGCTGCCGGCCAATGGAATATTTGAAACCTGTAAGGATGCTGTCAATCTTTGTATAGGTTTAATCGGCATCATGGCACTGTTCATGGGTTTTATGAGCATAGCTGAGAGGGCAGGAGGGGTTCGTTTTTTATCCAGGATCATCGGCCCCTTTTTCTCCCGCATTTTCCCGGAAGTTCCGAAAAATCATCCCTCGATGGGTCATATGGTGATGAATTTCTCCGCCAATTTAATGGGTCTTGATAATGCCGCCACGCCTTTTGGAATAAAAGCAATGGAAAGCCTGCAGGAGATCAATCCGGAACCTGCCAGGGCATCCAATTCACAACTGATGTTTCTCTGTCTTCATGCCTCCGGTCTAACCCTGATTCCCACGGCTATCATTGCGGACCGCGTTGCCTTGAAATCAAAATATCCCACTGATATTTTTATTCCCTGCATGATCGCCACTTTCGCAGCAACTGTGGCGGCCCTCCTCATCGTGGCTTACCGTCAAAAGATCCGGATCCTGCAACCCGTGATCCTGGTTTGGATACTCGGGATCACTACGGTTATTTCCGCACTTATTCTTTATATAAAAACCCTGGATGCCCGGGGCGTACAGCTTTTTTCCAGCAGCCTGAGCAACGGCATCATCCTGCTGATCTTCCTGTTGATCATTGCCGGTGCGATATACAAAAAGATCAACATATTCGACGCGTTTATAGATGGAGCCAAAGGAGGTTTTGAAGTAGCAGTCCGGATCATACCTTACCTGGTTGGCCTGCTGGTTGCGATCAGTTTATTGCGCAACAGCGGCGCTTTTGAATTTGTACTGGATGGGATCAAAAGCTTATTCCTTTTATTCAATGGCGATACACGCATTGTAGACGCGATCCCCACCTCCCTTATAAAACCACTCAGCGGCAGTGGTGCCCGGGCTATTATGATCGATACGTTGAATGCGCATGGGCCCGATTCCTTTGCCGGCAACCTGGCTTCTGTATTCCGCGGGTCAGCAGATACCACTTTTTATATTATTGCCGTTTATTTTGGAGCTGTAGGTATAAAAAATACCCGTTATGCCGTTAGCACCATGTTATTGGCGGACCTGGCAGGTATCATTACCGCGATAACCATCGCGTACCTGTTCTTTGCATAAGTTGCCGGGATCCAGGTTAGGCTGATCCTATTGGATGATCATTTCTTTATAGATCAGCTGGCCATCCTCATCAATCCCCTGGATAAGCAGTCTTACCTTTTTACTAAAATCATTGTTGAAGAACTCAAAGCGGTATTTGCCGTCTTTAGCCGGTTTTATCCTGCCGTTCCAGTATAAAGTATAGCGATTATCTTTTAGTGATTGCGAGGAAGGATCGGTATAATCAGGTGCATAGAATTCGCGTTGAATGGCATATCCTTCGCGGTTTTCCCGGCTATAGGATTTATCATAAGGCCGGGCACTGATGCTGATCCCTCCCTTGGTATAAAAGGCGATAGCGCCTACCGGAGCGCCCAGGCTGGCGGCTTCATTTTTCAATACTTTGATCAGGGCTATATCATCCACCGATAAAGAATTGATCACGTCTTTTCCAACGTTGATTTCATTGATAAAATACGCGATTCCTCTTTCCTGGAACACGGAGGGTACGCTTAAAGCATCGCCCCCTTCGCCTTCAAGCGGTGCTGAACCGGTAGTTTCCATCCCCGAAAAACGGGTAAAGCTTACCGTGGGATCAAAGGGGTTGCCGGAAATATCAATGCCTGGCACGGTGGCCTGCAGCATTTGCCAGACACTGGAATAATGGGGGAATTCAGTGGGGTCTACCGATTTTCCCATTTGGAATACCCCTGAAGCATATTCGTTATTCAGGGAATCAATCCGGGATAATTTTTTAGCTCTAACGGTAACACCGGATAAGGTTTTAAACCGGGAAGTATCTTCACTGAATCCACCCCGCAGGTAGGCGAGCAATTCATCCCTTCGTTTTGTGAAATCGATCGTATCCAGGTCCAGTGTGGGGGTATAAGCAGATTTGCTGAGGCTATCAATATAATTTGGCAGCAATTTTACATCCACGATAAAACTTTCTTTTTTATTATTGGTTCCCATAAAAGCGATCTCTGCTTTTTTCAGGTAATGAATATCGGGAAGCAGGAACTCTCCTTTATCAGTTACGGTAGCCTCTGCCAGTATCGACGTGGAATCCACACCGCGGATTATAAAAGATACCTTACCATCTTTGACCACCTCTTTACGATCGCTTTTATGCACGGTTCCACGAAAAGAAATAGCGGATTCTACTGGATATTTTAAAGCAACTGGCTCGTTGGCCAGTAATTTTGGCCAGCTAAATCTTCTCCAGCCCTGTGTCATTAGCAACAGGTCGAGATGATGAAGTGTTACGGCATCTTTGTTCCGCAGGTAATAGCCGGCATAGTGAACTGGACCTTTGATCTCCGACCCGAATAACATAGCCGCGGCAAGATTATCCTCATTTTTCGCAGCGCTGTCATAGCTGGTCACCAGGCAGGAGAGCGTAACCGGCCCTACGCTGTCTATTGTAAAATTGATCCTGTTCCGCCCCTTTGTTTTCATATTCACTATTTCGGGCTTAATATCCGGTTGTAACAACTGGTAATTTTCAATAAATGCAATTCGTTCGGCCAGGGGCCGGTTATTCCTGTCAAAGACTGTAATCTGCATAATACCGGGCGGCAGGTTCTTTTTCGGAATGCTTACGGCAGTCTGCCCTTCATCAATGTTTAAATTGGCGGAATGAACCAACTGGTAATTCATCTGGGCCACCACCTTCAGCTCGTTGTATTTTTCTTTGCCCGCTTCGGCTCTTTTTACAACTACAAATAGCCGGTTTGGATTACTGTTATTTATTTTAATCCCTATGCCCTCTGTTTTAGAAGCCGGTAAACCGAAACGCAGGTTTGACCCGTTAGTGGAAGCAATAACAGCTGTATATTTTTTATTGGGTTCAACAAGGAATTCGGTGGCTCCCAGACCTGCGTGTTCGGTAGCAATATCAGCCACCCTGGTTCCAGCTTCATCTTCGATGTATCCGTTGCAGTCAAATGGAAATCCTTTGTCATCCGTGGCTTTAAAGGCAATCCTGTTTTCAACGCCGGCAATCATATCCCCGCCTTCCGGGAAAAACTGCATTTTCAACTGGGCCCGGCTTTTTGGCTTTTTTGCCTGCGTGGAATAGCCGCCTCCATAGATAAAGAGATTCTTGCGGAAAACAAACTCGGGAAAGTTCAGCATCCACAATGTATAGGCATTGAGTGAATAATTTCCGGAAGCCAGGTTGGAAGGAATGGTCATATCGGCTGCGGTACTGCCCAGGCTATCGAGCCGGTACATTTTTTTTTGTACCACTTTGCCATTCATGTCAACGAGGTCGATATAGAGGATACGGCTGAGAAAAGTGGGCCCTTCGCTGGTCATACACCAGGCTTTCATCCAGATCTCATCATTTACCAGGTAATGGGTCTTGTCTGTTTGCAGGAAAACTTTTTCCTGGGGATGATTTTTCTGCCATTCGGCCAGGGCGGTCTTAATAGGGTCAGCCTGGGCTAACAGGTTGACCGGTAATAAAGCCAGCTGGCAGAGAAAAAGTACAATACCAGTTGAGGCAGGCAGGGTGAATTTCATACGAGTAGTTTGATAAAAAAACTCCGGACAGGCCGGAGTTTAAGGTAGCAAAATAAATTACTCAACGGTTATAAATAAAACTAAAAAGTCGTCTTCGCGGATCCGTTGTGGTAGTGATCGAATTATATCCCCTGGAACTGATGGTAAACACCCGTTGGTTGACAACCGTGCTGGCGCTGGTATAACTGGCCAGTGCGGTGGTGGTGGCAGCAGCGCCACCCGGGCGGATAGACCATACATTACCCGTATTAATGGGTATGGTAAAATAGGGACTCATACCTTTATAGAGAATGGGACCCGCCACTTTCGTTGAGGTAGTGGACGTAGATCCTGTTCCAAAATAAAGATCCAGACCTGCGGCCAGGTCCGGCATCAGGTTAATAAACCTGAATTTTGTATATCCTGAATCAGGGAAGCTGAGGTCATCTTCGGTCAGCATCGAGAAGGTGTTAGCAGCTGTATCCGCAAAATAAAGCGAATAGGTTTTATTGGCTTCCAGGGTTACATCCGCGGATGCAAGTAACACCGAGTCATTATTGGTTCCCACGTTGGGGATACTGATACTGACCTTGCGTGCACCGGGATCCACTGCCAGGTAATCAGCATAGTTACCACCGCCTGTATTCAATCCTCCTCCCGGGAAGGGTGTAAAATAAGTGATATTGTTACTGACACGTATACCATCGATTTTGATCTGGAAGGCCGGGTTAAACCGGTAAGATGAAACAAAATTCACCTTCAGCTGGCTCTTTCCCTCAATGAAAATATTATCCTTGAGGTTGTATTCATTTTTGTCGCAGCCCGCAAGGAACAACAACAAAAGCGAGAGCGGGGAGATTATCTTGATAAATTTCATACTTGTTCATTTTTAAAATGGAGATTAGGGTAAACTGAACCATACGGGATAGGTATGATAGTCGGCTTTGTCCGCACCCAGCCTTACCAGCTCAGCGAAGTTCCACACGTATTCGGAATTATATCTCGGTCTCACTCGCTGCACGGGTTTATTTTGATTATTGGGGAAGAAACTGACCGGGAAAGCGAAGTTCTTATACACCTGTTCACCTGTTTCTGGGTCATTATCCAGGTAATGATAACGGCGCAGGTCAACCCAGGTTTCCAGGAACCCATAACCCCAAAGGGCGATATATTTCTGGAGCATGATATCAGTAATCGTAAAGGTGCTCACTGGTTTTACATTGGTACTGGCCAGGTAATTATTCCGGGCTGTGGCGCTGATCGGGCTGCCATTATAAATGACTGCATTACCCCGGATGGTACCATAAT
>DASUMO010000266.1:0-3744 GCA_036277695.1 Chitinophagaceae bacterium | reverse complement strand
AGTACCTAAAGCATCCATCCGACGATAACGTTTACCAATTGCATCTTTTTCTTCATAAAAGCAACGAAACTGAGCTTTGCAGTCATCCATGATCCTTCTCGCAATTTCAGGTAGACCGTCTTTTTTCAGAAGTGGTAAAATCGCCAATTTGATGGGGGCAAGTTTAGCCGGCAATTTTAATAAAGCACGGCTATCCGGTTTTTCAGGTGTACCAAGATCCTGTTCTTCATAAGCATGACTGATCACGAGCAGGAACATCCTGTCCAGTCCTATTGATGTTTCGATAACGTAAGGAATATAATTGCCATAAGGCTTGCCTGTGGCGGGGTCAATATCATTATCAAAATACTGTTGCTTTTTTTTGCTGTATTCCTGGTGATTCTTCAAATCAAAATCGGTACGCGAATGAATGCCTTCTACCTCTTTAAAACCAATGGGAAAATCAAATTCAATATCGCAGGCCGCATCGGCATAATGGGCCAGTTTAATATGATCATGGAAGCGGTATTTGCCCGCGGGGAGGCCCAAACTCAAATGCCATTTTAACCGTTCTTGCTTCCAGTATTCATACCACTCCTTTTGCGTACCAGGACGGATAAAGAACTGCATTTCCATTTGCTCGAATTCCCGCATCCGGAAAACAAATTGCCGGGCCACGATCTCGTTCCGGAAAGCTTTCCCGATTTGTGCAATGCCAAACGGTATCCGCATCCGGCCGGTCTTCTGCACATTCAGGAAGTTGACAAAAATGCCCTGGGCGGTTTCGGGCCGCAGGTAGATTTTGTTATTTTCCTCTTCAGACGATGAAGACGAACCAAATTCCGTAGAGAACATGAGGTTAAACTGCCGGATATCCGTCCAGTTTGCCGTATCACTCACCACACATTTCATATTGTGATCGATGATCAGTTTTTTCAAGCCTTCGAAATCATCCTTGGCCAATAACTGGTCCATCTGGTCCAGCAGGGCCTGGGCCTCATCGTGCCTTCCCTGTTCCTTCATTTGTTCGGCATGCCCTTCGATGAGATGATCAACCCGGTAACGCTTTTTGCTATCCCGGTTATCGATCATGGGATCATTGAAATTATCCACGTGGCCGGATGCTTTCCAGGTGGTAGGATGCATGAATATGGCCGCATCAATACCCACGATATTATCCTGCAGCTGGGTCATGCTCTTCCACCAGTAATCTTTGATATTTTTTTTCAGTTCACTGCCCCACTGGCCATAATCATACACGGCCTGCAAGCCGTCATAGATCTCGCTGCTGGGAAAAATAAACCCGTACTCTTTACAATGTGAAATAATTGCCTGGAATTGGTTTGGATCGTTTGCCATAAGGCGGCAAAGATAAAGCTAAGAGTTAAATGAGGTGAAGAGAAAAGCAGTATAGAGGAAGTACTCTTATTATGAATATTTCAAAAATACCAGGGAACAAAGGGATCAGGTTTTTTCGGCCGGCAGTTCAATCACCGTTTTTGTTTCTTCCGGCAGCTTTTGAATGGATTTTTCTGATTCCACCTCGATCTGTTGCACCCAGACTGCATAATCATTAGGATAAATCTTGGAACCCCGGTATACGGCATATTCGCGGGTAAAGGCAGCGCCGAAAAACAGGATCATCGATGAATAATACACCCATAACAAGACCACGATCAGGGAACCCGCGGCACCATAGGCCGAGGTCATGATATTATGACCCAAATAATAACTGATCGCGAATTTTCCCAGCATGAATAATATGGCGGTGACGAAAGATCCTATCACTACATGTCGCCATTCCACCCGGGCATCGGGCAGAACTTTGAAGATGGCCCCGAATATAAAAGAGGAGATCAGGAAGGTCAGCAAAAGTTTGAGGACCTGTACCAGGGTTGCGGTAATTACCGGGTATCGTTCGGTGAAATTATCCAGCAATAATTCCATGCTACCGTTTATGACCAGTGATACAAGCAGGATGAAACCAAGCGTAATGATCATGGAAAAAGAAAGAAGCCGGTTGATGAGCAGCTTGAGCCAGCCCAGGCCCTGGCGGGGTTTGGCCTTGAGTCGCCAGATATAATTGATTGAATCCTGGATCTCACCGAATACACTGGTAGCCCCGATGATCAGAACGATAAGACCTATAATCGTCGCAAAATTATTGCCCGCAGCATTGGTCGCATTTTGAATGGTATCCTGGATATAAACAGCTGTGTTTTCTCCCACAAAACCAGCGATCTGGCCGTATACCGAGGCCTCGACAATTTCCCGGGCATAAAACAGGTCGCTGAACCAGATAATAATGATCAATAGGCCCGGCAGCGAAAAAATCGTAAAAAAAGCCAGTGCTCCACTTAATTTAAGAACATTGCAGGCTACCAGGTCCGCAAATACTGAACGGACCATTTTCCAGCTTTTACGTAATGACATAGCAGGCATAAGACATACATAGTGCCAAAAAACCAGGCCACTGGCTATCAGCTTTGAGCTGTGAGCTTTAGGCCCTTATGCAGGGTCATAATAATTTCTCATTGCTGCGGTGCCGGTCGGCATCACGGATACTTTTTTTCTCAAAATTCTTTTGAAGGGCCTTGTCGAGGTCAATCCCGGTTTGATTGGCCAGGCAAAGCAAAACCCATAAGATATCAGCCATTTCATCACCCATGTCACGATCCTTATCACTTTCCTTGAAGGACTGATCACCATATGTACGGGCCATCAGGCGGGCCAGTTCACCTACTTCTTCTGTAAGAATGGCCATATTGGTGAGTTCACTGAAATAACGGACACCGGTCGTTTTTATCCAATCATCCACCTGCAACTGGGCTTGCTGGATCGTCATAACAAAAGTTTTAGAGTAAGCATTGCAATATAGCATGATTCTTGCCGTTATAGACCTCCTTGCCGGAACCCCCTCTGAAAGCTATTAAATTCAAATCTATGATGCGTCCAGCTACCCGGCGATTCATGGTAATCGCCTCAGCTGTGCTGTTGTCCCTGGCAACACAAGCACAGCCTGAAAATGACCCGCTCAAAAAAGATAATAAACCCTACAGGATTCTTACATCCGGTAAACAGGTTACCATCAAAAGCAAAAAGACCATCAAGCATGTGATGGTATGGACCTCGAATGGTCACCGGATCGTGGAGCAACGAGATCTCAATGCTGCCAGCTTCAGCTTTCAACCCGCTATGAAAGAGAAAGTGTTTTTTGTAATGATACAATATGAAGGTTTAAAACCTTATACCGAAAAGATAGGTATCCCGTAATGTTATTCCCGGTTCCTGCTATCAATCACAATAGTTACGGGCCCGTCATTACACAATTCCACTTTCATATCAGCTCCGAATATCCCGGTTTCAATGGCCTTACCCAGGTCTGCAGTAAGCTGGCTTTTCATTTTTTCATATACAGGAATGGCAATTTCGGGCTTGCTGGCCTTGCTATAGGAAGGCCTGTTGCCCTTTTTGGTGGAAGCATGCAGGGTGAACTGGCTAATTAATAAGATATCTCCCCCGGTATCCTTGACCGACTCATTCATGATTCCGGCCGGGTCATTGAAAATACGGAGGTTCACAATCTTCCCGCTCAGCCATTCAATGTCTTCCAGGTTATCCGCATCTTCAATACCCAGTAATACCAGTAACCCGGCTCCGATCTGCCCATTGATCTTCCCCTCAACCATAACACTGGCCCTTGACACCCGCTGAATAACCGCTTTCATAAATTGTATCTTTAATGCAGGCAAAAATAGATGGAGA
>DASUMO010000265.1:0-8939 GCA_036277695.1 Chitinophagaceae bacterium | reverse complement strand
CCCGACCACCACAACCATATCAAAAACTTTCTTGCTGCCTTCGTACACATGCATGGCAAATTCCGGTATGTTCACGACGATCAGGTTACCCTGGGGTTCAGCCGCCAGCCAGCGCATTCGGTCCATATTCATCAGCAATTGCTGCAAGCGTGAAATAGCCGGCACATTTAATTCTTTTAACTGGGCTTCATTTATTTTCCCCGTAGGTGTAAAGCCATGTCGCTCCTGGAAACTTTTGATCGCTGTTTCCAAACTATCGTTATAAACACGCGAGGTATCAGCGCCCGGCATATCGCCTGAAAGTTGCAGGCGTTTTTTGAGTAAGGGAATCGCAGGATCCGAACCACCTTTTTTGCTCCTGGGGAGGGTTACCTGCGGCCAACCTCCGTTTTTGACGATGGTATAATAATTTGTAAGTTGTTGCTTAAGTCCGCGGTAAGCGAGGTTTACATCTTCAAAATATTTATCATCCTTATGTTTTTTATTGATCAGCGAATCGGCAAGTTCCAGGGCATCCTGTTTTTTAGCAGGAATAAACCTTTCCATTTCCTTTCTTTTCACATAACCCTTTTCGTAATTATTGAGGATATACTGGATAAAATGATGGGTCAATTTCAGCTCCGTATTCAGGTAAGTCTTATTCGAAGCATTCACCGACAATGATTCTTCGGTTACCAGGTTATCCATTGTTTTTTGAAGGGATTTATCCAATAGGGCCGAGTCTGGATTATACGCCATTATATATTCATGCATATTCCAGAAACCCCGGGCCTGTTCAGTGAGACCGTCGCCGCTAAACCAGGCAAATTGGTAGTTCCGCGCATTGTAGAAACTAACGATGCGACGGGCAATTTTAGACGGAATGGAATCTTTTGTTATAAATGACTGGACGGCTGAGCTGTCCAGGAAAAGATCACTATAGGAATTGGATTTAGTGATGCTGTAATCTCTCTTGGTAACATTTTTCCCATCTTGGTTTTCATCCCCGGAATCAGCACCCTGTTTTCCTGAACGCGCGTCTGAACAACCTATTAAGGCCCAGCAAATAACAATGGTCAATACAGTATTTTTCATACCCTCCTTATGCAAAAGCTATGCCTCAGAAAAAATGGGGAGAATCATTCCGGGTTACACGAGAGGATTTTAGTTCTTAACAGTTCTTTTTCCTGTAGCGAAGTTGTAAGACCGAGCGCTTTTTCATAAGATGCCCTTGCGGCATGCTTATTTTCCAGCTCATAGTAAATTTCGCCAATTGAAGTATGATAGAGATAATAATTTTCAAGCCCCTTTATTTCCAGCAATTGTTCTAGCGCATTTTGCCGGCTGATGGCATAGGCAGAAGCAATGGCCTTATTCATGGCTACAATGGGGTTGGGCTCCAACTGGTATAAAAATTCATATAAATGGTAAATACTTTTCCAGTCTGTTTGCTCAAATCCCGTTGCTGCCGCGTGCAAGGATGCAATGGCGGCTTCAAAATGATAGGTGGAAATCTCAAACGGTTCGGCCGCAGCTTCGAAGTATTCAAATCCTTTTTGAATGAGGGGGCGGCTCCATTTTTTACGATCCTGGAACTTTAACAGGATAATCTGGCCGCCGGCATCCAGCCGGGTTTTTAATCGAGAGGATTGAAAACAGAGTAATGCCATTAAGGCCTTTGTGCGCGGAAAACAGGTAATGGGATGTTGTATAACCAGTTGGCATAAACGCATGGCTTCCTCGCACAAATCTTCGCGGATTAATTGCTCGGGGTGCGAAGAATTATATCCTTCATTGAACAGCAGGTATAAGGATTTTAGAACGCTGTCCAGCCTGGCCGGTAATTCGCGGGGTCCGGGTACTTCCAGTTCAATTTTTTCGGTTCTTATTTTTTCCTTGGCGCGGTAAATCCGTTTCGCAATGGTTTCTGCATTGGTGAGGAAGGCATTGGCAATTTCCTGAACGGATAAGCCGCAAAGTGTTTTCAGCGTAAGTGCCACTTGTGATTCCGGTGGAATATGCGGATGGCTACAGGCAAACATCATTCTTAACTGGCTGTCCTGGATTTCATTTTCCAGGAAAGATTGCTCCAGCGTGGAATTCATGGACCATTCTGACTGTAACAGGCGGCCATAGGATGGGCTGAGATCCCGGAATTTTTTTTCACGACGCAGAAAATCGATGGCTTTATTTCGTGCCACCCGGTAAAGCCAGGCAGCTGGATTATCCGGTATAGCATTGTAACGCCAGGTATTCATGGCCTGAACAAGCGTATCCTGTACTATATCCTGGGCCATTTCCAGGTTTTGCAAGCCGAGTAAGCGTGATAAAACAGCAACCATCTTTCCCGATTCATGCCGGAAAAGATGGTCCACAAGCTGGTTGATATGCGAAGACGATTGCATGCAACTCAAATTAGCGTATCCCGCCGCCAGGGCTTGAGAAAATTTCACGCAACACCTCCAGGCAGGTAAGGAATGAGTAAGATTCTTTCAACCATTGAAGTACAGTTTCACCATTCCGTATCTTCCCGGTCCCCCGCCTAACTTTACATTTCAATTTTCATCACCTGTCTTACCTGTACACTGCCATTTATTTCAAAATCAGGGCAATCCTTTGCAATCTTCACGGCTTCATCCATGTCGTTTGCATTCACGATAAAATAACCACCCACTACTTCTTTTCCTTCGGTATATGGGCCATCCGTTACGGCATTTCCATTTTTGCCGCTGACCAGTTTGCCACCCGGCAACAGGGGTTCGCCGGCTACATATTGTTCGGTTTTGTTGAGTTGTTCAATCCAGGCAAACCATTTACCCATATGCGCCTGCATTTGTTCGGGACTCATTCCATCCATTTGCCCGCCATGAAAAATAAGCATGAACTTTTCCATACTGGTTGTTTTTAGAAGTTTAAACAATTGAATTCCTTAGAAAGACGAATGAGGCTTCCAGGTCCGGACAATTGCGTTTTATTATTTTCCGCTAAAAGGTAAACTATTGTTTAACAGGCATCAAGCAAAAGTGGATGAAAGCGGTTTGCGGCTTGTCGAATCCCGGTTTTTCCCGGGCTGATCTGCGTTTCCAGCCCGCATTTCCACAGCAAAATTGTTTGATTTTCAAATTGGCGGATTAAGACCCCGCCCTTACCTTTGCGGCCTGAAACAAACCCCCACTCTTTATATATGGCAAACGTTGGTAAAGTAAAGCAAGTCATCGGCGCCGTGATCGATGTACAATTTGAAGGCAAACTCCCCGAGATTTACAATGCATTGGAATTAAAAAGAGAGAACGGTGATGTGCTGGTTCTCGAAGTACAGCAGCATCTGGGAGAAGACAGTGTCCGGACCATCGCCATGGATGGAACGGAAGGCCTGGTAAGGGGAATGCAGGTGGTGGACACGGGGATCGCCATCGCCATGCCAACAGGCGAGGCAATTAAGGGACGCTTATTCAATGTAACCGGCGATCCTATTGATGGTTTGCCTGCCGTTTCCAAGGAAAATGGAAGGCCCATTCATAATACTCCGCCCATGTTCGAAAACCTGAGTACCGCCACTGAAGTTTTGTTCACCGGTATCAAAGTAATTGACCTGATTGAACCTTATGCCAAGGGTGGTAAGATTGGACTATTTGGTGGTGCAGGGGTTGGTAAAACGGTGTTGATCCAGGAACTGATCAACAATATCGCCAAGGCCTATTCGGGTTTATCCGTTTTTGCCGGTGTGGGCGAAAGAACCCGCGAGGGAAATGACCTGATGCGGGAGATGATCGAAGCCGGTATCATGAAATATGGCGATGCTTTCAAGCATAGCATGGAAGAAGGCGGCTGGGATCTTTCTAAAGTAGACATGAAAGAACTGGCAGAATCAAAAGCAACTTTCGTGTTTGGCCAAATGAATGAACCCCCCGGCGCCCGTGCCCGCGTGGCTCTTTCAGGATTGACCATTGCCGAATATTACCGTGATGGGGACGGCCAGGGCAAGGGTCGTGATATTCTTTTCTTCGTTGATAATATTTTCCGTTTTACCCAGGCCGGCTCGGAGGTATCGGCTTTGTTGGGTCGTATGCCATCGGCGGTAGGCTACCAGCCAACACTGGCCACTGAAATGGGCATTATGCAGGAGAGGATCACCTCTACAAAAAATGGTTCGATCACTTCCGTACAGGCAGTATACGTGCCGGCGGATGACCTGACTGACCCTGCCCCGGCAACAACCTTTGCTCACCTGGATGCAACAACCGTATTGTCGCGTAAGATTGCTGACCTTGGTATTTATCCCGCGGTGGATCCCCTGGATTCTACATCCAGGATCCTGATGCCACAAGTGGTAGGTGATGCTCATTATAATTGTGCCAACCGGGTAAAATCAATGCTCCAGCGTTATAAAGAATTGCAGGATATCATCGCCATCCTTGGTTTGGATGAGCTGAGTGACGAAGATAAAATGATCGTTGCCCGTGCCCGTAAAGTACAGCGTTTCCTTTCCCAACCCTTCCATGTGGCTGAAGCCTTCACGGGTTTAAAAGGCGTGCTGGTTCCCATTGAAGAAACAATCCGCGGATTTAATATGATCATGGACGGTGAAGTGGACGAATATCCCGAAGCCGCATTCAACCTCGTAGGTAGTATTGATGATGCGATCGAAAAAGGTAAGAAGTTGTTGGCGCAGGCACAGGGATAGAGTACTTTGTATTTAGTACTTAGTACTCAGTATTTAGATTAGAAAGATTTATTATTGGGGATAGTTCAGAAGAGAAATGGGGATGCATAAATATAGGGAACTAAAAATCTGGCAGCGTTCAATGGATTTTGCAGTAGAGATTTACAAAGTTACTGCCGGGTTTCCCAAGGAAGAAAGATATGGTCTATGTTCCCAATTAAGAAGTTCCTATGTTTCAGTAGCCAGTAATATTGCTGAAGGGGCAGGAAGAGGGACAAATAATCAGTTTAAGAGGTTTTTGGAGTTTGCGATGGGTTCAATAAATGAAGCCCAAACACAAATTGAACTTTCATTTAGAATAGGATATATTAACTCAGAAACGTGTGAGCGATTGGCGGATGAGGGACTACAGATCTACAAAGATTCTAACATTTTATAACACATTATAGTTTCTCTTGTCTATATACTAAATACTAAAATCTGAATACTGAGATGCATCTCGAAATACTAACTCCTGAACAAAAACTTTACAGCGGCGATGTGTATGGCGTGCAAATGCCCGGGGTAAGCGGCAGTTTTGAGGTATTGGAAAAACATGCCCCGCTGATCAGTGCGCTCAAAGCAGGCCGGTTAAAAGTGTTAAAGGACAAGCAGCATCATTTTACCTATTTTGATATACAGGGTGGTTTTGTGGAGGTTCTCAATAATAAAGTAACGGTGCTGGTAGAAGGCGCCTCGCCGGTTGAATAAAAAATGGGAAAAACCAGGTCCGGGATTTTGAAAACAAATTGACCCTCTCCAGCGGAGAGGGTTTTGCTTTTAGGAGATACGGCCGGGTTAAAATTCTGCGGGTATCCTGCAGGCGGAATTTTATTGTTGTTGCTTTCTTTTTGCCAGCTCCTGCTCCGCATAACCAAATACTTTTTTCATCAGGTCGGTTTTACGGAATTCATATTTGCTGCGGATCTGTTCCTCTTCATTGGCTACAACATTGAACATCCCGTCAATGGCGCGGGCCGCAATAAAATCGGTCAGGCTGTATTCCAGGGGTTTACTAATAAAAGGAAGTTTATTGTATACGCTTACGATATTACTCCAGTCCTTGTTGGCGCCTTCCAGCCGGATGGTGCTGTCCACGATGGGACGGAACGCGGTCATCAGTTGCGGGGTCATCGTAGATTTAAAATATTCTGTTGCAGCATGGGTATTGTCGGTGATCAGGATACCGACCGCATCGCGGATGCTCATTTCTTTCAATGAATTCAGGAAAATTGGTTTGGCTGCAGTTACGGCGGAAACCGTAGCGCGGGTAAATTTACCCGTAACCTCATCCACTACTTTGGATAAGCCAACATCCCTTAATGTTTTTTCAATTTTTGCTGCATCACCGGGAAACACAAAACGGACAAAGGCATTCGCGTTGGGATCAGCAAAAGCATCAAAACTGCGGAACAGGCCCTGTGATAAGGCATCTTTTAAACCCATTGCCATTTCGAGTTCGGTGGGAGCCAGTACACCCAGTTTCTTCAGGGTGTCGCAAGCAGTAAAGGTGAGCGTGAATACGGACAGGAAAATTAAGGCAAGTTTTTTCATATAGAAAGATTTGATAGATAACAATATTTGGGGGTAAACCTGCACGATTCATGCCAAGCCCTAGTTGAGCTGGGGATCAATGGGAAAATTGATCATCATTTCATAGTCCCCGCCCAGGTGCTTGAGCGAGTCTTTCCAAACCTCCATATAATTCTGGTGAAACAGCAGTTTGCGGGTGGCTTTTACGGTAAGCCATGATTTTTCTTTCATTTCATCACTGAGCTGCCCATCACTCCAGCCGGAATAGCCTATATAAAACCTGATCTTTCCGGGATCGGCTTCTCCCTTTTTGATCAGTTCAACTACTTTATCAAAATCACCACCCCACCAAACACCTTTCAGTACTTCCACACCGCCCGGTATTTCATCGGGGTATTGATGCAGGAAATGGATGGTATCCTGTTGCACCGGTCCTCCGTAATAGACCGGCAATTTATAGTCGCCCAGTTCGGGTATCAGTTCGTCGAGGGTATTTTCATATTGGCGGTTGAGCACAAAGCCAAAACTTCCTTCGTCGCGGTGCTCACAAAGGAAGATAACGGTCCGCAGGAAATTGGGATCTTTCAGGAATGGGTCTGCAATCAGTAATATGCCTGGTGCCGGCTCAATCATACTTCAATTTAGTATAAAAAAAGATTGAAAAAAATAACCGCACTGGGTTAAACGGGCCTGCCGGAACCCGTTGGGGGAACCGGGCCGGTGGTCAATATCTCGTTAAAATAAGCATAACAAGCAAGGCATTAATTTGATAAGCCGTTGGGCGGGTTATTTTTGCAGGATGCCCGGCTTATTAAAAAGCCATATCTTAGAAAGCTTTAAACCGATTGAGTGAAACGAATTTTTACCATTATTACTATCCTGATCAGCTTGTCTGTAGTTGGTATTATCATTCTGCAGCTTTCGTGGTTGAGTAATATGGTGCTCCTGCGGCAGGAACAGATAAAAAGCAAGATCAATGAAGCCGTGAGCGTGGTAGCTACCGAGCTGATCCAATATAAAGGGAATTTTCTTACCCCCAACCGGTCCGCAGCTTCGGGGAATATTCTTACTGAAGATTATTCTGATTTCTTACTAAAGCCACAAACCATCGGGCGGCGTTTTAGTGCCGATGAGTTAAAGGCTAAAATATCTGCGGCCTTCCACAAGGTGGGCCTGGAAAAAATGAAATTTGAATTTGCTGTTGAAATTGTTCGTTCTTCAATCGTCGAACGCCAGTCAGCGAATTATACGGATGCCTACCTGGACACAGTTAATAATTATTCGCATGGCGCCTACCTGGCCACACCCAGTGGTTCGGCTGCTGAGAACCTGGCCATGGATGAAAGCCTTACGGTGGTGGGTCTTAACTATAAAAGTTTTGCGCTGCAATCGCTGAAATGGAATTTTATTATGGCTATTGTTTTTTCCCTGATCATACTGGCTGCCTTTTACCTGACCGTACGCACCATGTTGCGGCAAAAAAAGCTGGGCGAGATCAAGAATGATTTTATCAATAATATGACGCATGAATTCAAAACGCCGATCGCCACCATTTCCCTGGCGGTGGATGCCATGCGTAATGAGAAAGTGTTACAGGACCGCGAAAAGATGAATTATTTCAATACCATCATCAAGGAAGAAAACAAGCGGATGAACCGGCAGGTGGAAACTATCTTAAAGGCCTCGCAACTGGAAAAGCAGGAGGTGGACCTGAACCTGAAGCCCGTACATACGCATGAAGTGATAAAAGACGTGGTGGAAAATTTTACCCTGCAGCTCCAGGAAAAGCAGGGAAAGGCGGAATTATTGCTGGATGCCCAGAATGACCTGATCGATGCCGATGAAGTACATTTATCCAACCTTGTCAATAATCTTTTTGATAATGCCTTAAAATATTCCCGTGAAAATGTGCCACCCTTTGTAAAACTTACGACGCAGTCTACTGATAAGAAATTTATTATGAAGATCGAGGACAATGGAATCGGCATGAACCGGGATACCCTGAAACGAATCTTCGAACGTTTTTACCGTGCCCATACAGGGAATATCCATAATGTAAAAGGATTTGGCCTGGGCCTGAGTTATGTAAAGACCATGGTGGAAGCCCATCATGGAGATATAAAGGCGGATAGTACCCTTGGAAAAGGCAGCTCATTTACCATTGAGTTCCCCCTGCGAAAAATATAAGATTGCCCTGCGTGAATTGAAATTATCTAACCCGAAGTTTTTGAACGCCAGGTTCGCTGAGATTATCGCAAAAGATTTTCCTTCTTTTTATGAAAACCAAACCAGGCTCCCATCACCATAACTCAGGAAACGGAAATCATGTTGCAATGCATAATCGTATATTTTTTTCCAATCCTTTCCTGCTAATGCTGCCACCAGTAATAACAAAGTGGATCGGGGCTGGTGAAAATTCGTAATCAACCCCTTTGCTATTCGTGCCTGGTAACCCGGCGCAATCATGAGTTGGGTCCTGCTAAGCAACCGTTTTTTATTCTTCAATTTCAGCCACTGCAATAAAGCCTGCAATGCATCTGCGGCCGGAATTTGGGCTCCCTTGTATTCATAGGGTTCCCATTGATGTATTTCCAGGCCGGGATTCGCTGGTTGGGTCAGTAATTTTAATCCTAACCAATAAAGGCTTTCAAGGGTCCTTAATGAAGTGGTACCGACAGCGACGATCGTTTTATCAAGATGGGTGAGTACATTTACAATTGTGTCA
>DASUMO010000264.1:0-6875 GCA_036277695.1 Chitinophagaceae bacterium | reverse complement strand
ATTATGTTTCTTTTTTTAGAAGGGAATAATACAGCCTGTGCTGTGAAGGCAATGTGCGTTAGTCCTTCCAATCCTAATAACCCGACCAGCAGCGCTACGGATGCCTGGTTCACATGGGAAGGCGGCCAATCCATACCGGGTATTCTCAACGATGCCTGGCACCATTTGGTAATCACCTATGATGCTACCACCAGCGCCATGCGTTTGTATATCGACGGCGTAGTCAATCCGAATGTAAAGACATGGGCCAACCATGGTGCTATCCGTTTAGCTTCTGCAAAAATTGGTGAATTCCGCGTAGGCAGGGGCCCGAGAAATGACAGTGATGGCGATGGGGAAAGCGGCTGGCTGCAAAGTTCATTCAAAGGCAGCCTGGACCAGTTCAGGTTATATTCTAAAGCATTAACCGCAGAGGAAATACAATATCTTTTTGCGGCTAAGTTATAATCGATCTCTTGTTACGAGCAGAGCAAGCAGGCAAGGGCTGAGCAATTATTGTTTCAGCCCTTTTTAATCGTTACACTGTCCGATTACCATGAATGTGAAGTCATATCTTTTTTATATTCTTTTAAGCTTTGTTGTTTTTACAGCCTGCAGGAACAAGGACAAACAGGAAACCATGTTTGAAAGTATTCCTGCTACAAAAAGCAATATCGAATTCATTAACAAGCTCCCTGAGCGGGATATGTTCAATATCCTTTATTATTTATATTACTACAATGGCGGAGGCGTGGCCACGGGTGATATCAACAACGATGGCTTGCCGGATATCTATTTTACCGCAAATAGTAAAGGGGGCAACAAACTCTACCTCAACAAAGGAAATTTTGTTTTCGAGGATATTACTGCAAAAGCGGGCGTAGCCGGCAGCGCCGACTGGTGTTCGGGAGTCACCATGGCCGATATCAATGGCGACGGGTTACTTGATATCTATGTTTCTGCTGTCAGTAATAAATTTGGCTTGCAGGGTCATAACGAACTCTTCATGAACAAGGGAAACGGAACCTTTACCGAAGAGTCAGCCAAATACGGTTTAAATATTTCTGCACTAACAACCCAGTCAGCATTTTTTGATTATGACCGCGATGGAGACCTGGATTGCTATATTCTTAACCAATCTCACCATCCCCACGCTAACATAGTAGATACATTGAACCGGCGGAAATATGATGGCCTTTCCGGGGATCGCTTATTAAGAAATGATGTTCCTGTAAACGGGAAGTTCACCGATGTTTCAGCAGAGGCTGGTATTTACCAGAGCAACCTGGGCTATGGGCTGGGACTTGCTATCGGCGACCTGAACAATGATGGATGGGATGATATTTATGTGGGAAATGATTTTCATGAGAATGATTATTACTATGTCAATAACGGCAATGGCAGCTTCACAGAAAGCGGGGCCCAACATTTTCGCCATTACAGTCGCTTCAGCATGGGAAATGATATGGCGGACTATAATAATGACGGGCAGTTGGATATTGTGACGGTGGATATGTTGCCGCCCGATGAAAAAGTACTGAAAACCTATGGAAGTGATGAGAATCCCGAGATTTATAAACTAAAACTGGATATTCATGGCTACCAGAAACAATACTCCAGGAATTGCCTGCAGCAGAATAACGGTAACGGTAGCAGTTTCAGCGAAACGGCATTAGTTAGCGGTATCTCTGCCACGGACTGGAGCTGGGCGCCCCTGTTTGCCGATTTTGACAATGACGGGAATAAGGATCTTTTTATTTCGAGTGGTATTGTCAAAAGACCGGTAGACCTGGATTATATCCGCTTTGTTTCTGATCTGAACATGAAAAAGGGTCAGCAGCAGACAAAAGAACTGGATAAGCAGGCTGTGGACCATATGCCCGAAGGCAGCTCACATCCCTATTTTTATAAAGGTGATGGGGCCATGTTATTTACCGACAAAAGCAGGGAATGGGGTACGGGGGACATGAAAGGATTTTTTACCGGCGCCAGTTATGCCGACCTGGATAACGATGGCAACCTGGACCTGGTGATGAACTGCATTGATGCACCGGCTATCATTTTGAAGAATAATGCAGCTCCGAAAACCATGACCAAAATTTGGTTTAAGGGGGACAAGCTGAATAGCTTTGGCATTGGCGGCAAAGCCTGGGTATTCGCGGGTGGAAAAGTACAATACCAGCAATTGATGCCCACCCGCGGCTTCCAATCATCTGTCGAACCCCGGCTGCATTTTGGACTGGACAGTATACGCTATATCGACAGTATATTGATTGTTTGGCCCGACCAGAAATTCCAGCTCATTAAAAATGTGCCCGCTGTTGGAAGGATGGAAGCCAGGCAATCTGAAGCACATGGGTTATTTGAGTATGAGAATTTTTTTCCGGCAACAAAACCAGTGCTGGAAGATATCAGCACCCAATTAAATATTAACTGGATTCACCAGGAAAATGATTTCCTGGATTATAATAGCCAATACCTGATCCCCCATGGTGAATCTGATCGGGGTCCAAAGCTGGCTGTTGCTGATGTGAATGGAGATGGATTGGATGATTTTTACGCCTGTGGTGCAATAGGGCAACCCGGAACCATGATGATCCAGCAGGCGAACGGACAATTCCGGGTGACTGACACGGCAATTTTTAATAGCGATGCTCTTTGCGAAGATGTGGATGCCCTCTTTTTTGACGCAAATAAAGATGGCAGTCCTGATCTGTATGTAGCCAGTGGCGGCAATCAATATGCAGATAATTCAGTATACCTGGGCGACCGTTTATACATCAACGATGGCAAAGGTCATTTTGCAAGAGCTGTTTTACCCGAAATGCGAAAGAATAAATCCTGCGTAACTACCGCTGACATAGACCAGGATGGAGATATGGATCTCTTTGTTGGCGTACTCGCTGATGCAAAAGCTTTTGGAATTCCCCAAACTTCCTATCTTTTACTCAATGATGGGAATGCAAATTTTTCCATCGCGTCGCCGGCGCTTATTTCGTTGGAACGGATTGGGATAACAACCTCGGCGGTCTTTACAGATATCAATGCTGACAAATGGCCGGACCTTATCCTGGCGGGGGAATGGATGCCCCTGACCATTTATGTGAATGATAAAGGAAAATTCCGGCAATCCGTTCTTCCCCATTCAACCGGTTTATGGCAATCAATTTTAGCCGCCGATATCAATAACGATGGACATATGGATTTTTTGGCGGGCAACTGGGGACTGAATAATAAGTTTTATGCTGGCAAGAACGGGCCGTTGCGGATGTACGTTGCAGATTTTGATAAAAATGGCAGGACCGAACAATTGGTGTCTTATACCGTCAACGGGGAAGAATATCCTTTTCTTGCAAAGGACGAAGTGGAGAGGCCGCTGCCTTTATTAAAAAAGCATTATCTCTATTACTCGGAATATGCCGGGGTGCCTATGAAAGATGTTTTCTATGGTTGGATTGATACGGTGAAGCCGGTAATGGCGGAACGATTGGGCTCAGTTCTTTGTTTGGGCGATGGTAAGGGAAATTTCAGGATCATGGATTTACCTTTATCACTACAACTTGCGCCTTTGTTTTCTTTTACGCCACTCGATCAGTCAAATGGTGAAAATTTATGGCTGGCAGGAGGAAATTTTTATAATGTTATACCTTATGAAGGGCGTTATGACGCACAGGCTTTAACGCTGTTTGGTATAAATAATAAAGATGAAATACGCTATATGCATCAACCGGCGCTGGCAGCTGTGAATGGGCAAACCCGGGATATGAAATGGCTTCGGACAGCCAAACATGGCAAAGTATTGGTGGTAGCTATGAATAACGAAAAACTAAAAGCTTATAAACTATCTACGGCAGCCCTTAACCGGCAGGTAAAAAGCAAGTGAACGCATGAAAATTTCAATTCATATTTTTTTATTGGCCGGCGTCTTATTATGGCTGGGCTGTGGTAAGTCCGGATCTGATCCCGCGCCACCCCCAACACCCCCTGTGAATTTTAGCGTGACCTCCTGGGCTGTGGACCAGGCTTCTTCCATCACCAATAACTATAATGTTAATGTGAATCCTGTTATCAGGTTTCGGTTTACTTCAAAGATTGATCGCTCCACAGCAGCCGCGAATATTCAGCTAAAAGATAATGCCAATGTAACAGTAGGAGTTAATTTATCTTATGAAAATGCTGACAGTGTCATCGTGGTCAGACCGGCTAACCCCCTGTCTTACCTGTCAAAATACAGGGCCAGTACGGGGTTCGGATTGAAATCAGTCAGCGGTGGCACACTTATTAATAGTGCTGATTTTAACCTGGTCACCCAAATTGATTCCAGCAGGAAGTTTCCCATTATAACCGATGACAGTCTGTTGTCATTAGTACAAAAACAAAGTTTTCGTTATTTCTGGGACTTTGGCCACCCGGTCAGCGGCCTGGCCCGCGAAAGAAATACCTCCGGTGAAACGGTTACATCCGGAGGTTCGGGTTTTGGTATTATGGCAATTATTGCCGGAATTGAAAGAGGATTTATTACAAAAGCCCAGGGATTGGCCAGGATACAAACCATGACAACATTCCTGAAGAATACCGCCCAAAAATTTCATGGCGCTTTCCCGCATTGGTTGAACGGAACTACCGGGGCGGTGATTCCATTTAGCCAAAAAGATAATGGTGCCGACCTGGTTGAAACCTCTTACCTGGTCATGGGTTTGCTGACTGCCCGCCAATATTTCAATAGTGCCGATCCTGCTGAAACTGCATTACGCAATGATATCAACGTGATCTGGAATGGCGTGGAATGGAATTGGTTCAGACAGGGCAACCAGAATGTATTGTACTGGCACTGGAGCCCGAATTATAACTGGGAAATGAACCACCCCATCCGGGGCTGGAATGAATGCCTGGTTACCTATGTGCTGGCTGCTTCTTCAACCACGTATAATGTACCCCCGGCTGTCTATTCCGCCGGGTGGGCGGGTAATGGAACCAATGGCTTTATAAATGGCAATTCCTATTATGGAATATCCCTGCCACTGGGTCCCGCTTATGGCGGACCGCTGTTCTTTGCTCATTACTCCTTCCTGGGTATCAAGCCGACAGGTTTGACGGATGCTTATGCCAATTATCTCACCCAAACAAAGAACCATAGCTTAATCAACTATAATTACTGTAAAACCAACCCGCAAAACCATTTCGGCTATAGTGATTCGGTGTGGGGACTTACCGCCAGCGATATTCCTTCTGGATATACTGCCAGTTCACCCACGAATGATATCGGGGTGATCGCACCTACGGCGGCGATTTCCAGTTTTCCCTATACACCCACCGAATCAATGAAAGCCCTGAAGTTTTTTTATTATGTGCTGGGCGATAAATTATGGGGCGAATATGGATTTAAAGATGCATTTTCATTGAAGGAAACCTGGTTCGCCAGTTCTTATCTTGCAATTGACCAGGGACCCATCATTGTCATGCTGGAAAATTACCGTTCAGGCCGCTTGTGGGATTTGTTCAGCAGTTGCCCGGAAGTAAAGGCGGGACTATTATCGCTTGGTTTTTCGGCGCCGTATTTATAAAGCAGTTCTTTTGACCCGATAGAATTCATCCCGGTTGATCCGGTGTTGCTAAAAATAAAAATCATGAAAGCAAACAGCATTGTTTTGACCGTATTGCTTTTTTGTCTTATTAATATTTGTGGCGTATGCACTTCAAAAGACGGCAATACGGGTCCTGCAGACCCCGGGCCCTTTCCATCCGGGGCATCGGTTGAAAGTTGGATGACCAGTGGCGACCGTTCCAGGCTCCTGCAAAAGCAAACTGCGAATATCCTTTTGAATTCGCCTTCGAATACCAGGCCCTTCATGGATATAGATTCAACAGTCCGGATGCAAACCATCGACGGTTTTGGTTATACATTAACGGGGGGAAGTGCCTACCTGATCAACCGCATGGGTGCTTCAGAAAAAGCTGCTTTACTGAATGAATTGTTTGGGAATGCTGAAAATTCCATTGGTATCAGTTACCTGCGTGTCAGTATCGGGGCTTCGGACCTAAGCCCTTCGGTATTTAGTTATAATGACATGCCGTCCGGGCAAACGGATCCAACACTTGCCAATTTTAGTTTATCAAAGGATACAGTGGACCTGGTTCCGGTATTGAAACAAATCCTGCAAATTAACCCTTCGGTCAGGATTATGGGTTCACCCTGGAGCGCCCCCGTATGGATGAAAGACAATGCCAGTTCCATTGGCGGCAGCCTGCAGCCCCAGTATTACAGTGTCTATGCACAGTATTTTGTAAAATATATACAGCATATGCAGCAGCGGGGAATTCCCATCGATGCGATCACGGTACAGAATGAACCGCAGCATGGAGGGAATAATCCCAGTATGGTGATGTCGGCAACCCAGCAAGCTGATTTCATCAAGAGTCATTTGGGGCCGGCCTTCCAGGCTGCCGGCATCACTACCAAGATCATCATTTGGGACCATAATTGTGATAATCCCAGTTACCCCATTACTGTATTGAATGATGCAGGGGCCCGGCCCTTTATTAACGGATCAGCATTTCATTTGTATGGCGGTGATATCAGTGCTTTGACGACGGTTCGCACGGCCCACCCCGACAAAGCCCTTTATTTTACAGAACAATGGACAGGTGCCAACGGAAGTTTTGATGGAGACCTGAATTGGCATATCAAGAATGTGGTCATAGGTTCTATGAGTAATTGGAGCAGGATCGCGCTGGAATGGAACCTCGCCAATGATCCCAATTATGAACCTCATACCCCTGGAGGTTGCAGCGAGTGCAAAGGTGCGCTCACCATATCAGGATCAACGTATAGCCGAAATGTGAGTTATTATATTATAGGACATGTTTCCAAGTTTATACCTCCCGCTTCGGTACGT
>DASUMO010000263.1:0-24676 GCA_036277695.1 Chitinophagaceae bacterium | reverse complement strand
CTTTATACACTGGCCACCCTCGAAAATGAAGCCAAAACGGGTGAACCCAAAAAGATCCTGCGACAACATTTTGATCAAAGCCGTTCCCTGCTCATCTATCTCACCTGGTTATTGACCGAAGTGGTCCGTTATGCAGAAAGGGATGCTCACCAGCGCGCGGGCAAACACCTGCCGACGGATGAAGACCTGCACGTGAATACCAAAATTGCCGGTAACGAAGTGCTGTGGAAGATGCTGGAAGATCCCACGCTGAAAGAGCAGTTCAACACCGAAAATCCGGGTCGTTTTACCGATACCGAGTTTATCCGCAGAATTTATCATAACCTGGTAGAATCCACCGAATACAAAAATTATATCGCAAAAACCGGAAGGGAAAAGACCGAAGAAAAAAAAATCCTCGAGTTTATTTTGAATGATCTCCTCCTCGCCAATGAAACGGTCGTTTCGCAAATTGAAGAACATTTCTCCAATTGGGATGATGACGGGGAAATGGTCGTTCAATTACTGGCAGGTTATATCCAAAAGCCCGGTTCTTATAATTTTAAACAGATCATCAGTCCCGATAAGGAACAATTTGCCATGGAATTATTACAAACTGTTCTCGATAAAAATGAACACCTGCAAAGCCTGATCATACCCAAATTAAAAAACTGGGATCCCGAACGGATTGCCCTGCTGGATATGATCCTGATGAAAATGGGCGTTTCCGAATTCCTGTATTTTGAAACCATTCCCCCCAAAGTAACGATCAATGAATATATTGACCTCGCTAAAGACTACAGCACCCAGCAAAGCGGCCAGTTCGTCAATGGCATCCTGGATAATATACATAAGGACCTGGTGCAGCAGGGAAAAATGCAAAAAGTGGATTATAAGAAGGATAAGCTGAAAAATTGAACGGGCTGGCATGCCATGAATATTTTGTCTTGTCAACAGTTAACTATGCTTTACATTTGCAACGCTTAATTTTTATGGGTATGAAGAAAATAGTTTATTACCTGGTAGTGATGATAGGTTTTACGGCCTGTGCCAGTAATGAAAAAAAAGCGGAAACAAGCGGGCCTGTTCTGAGCCCGGAAGAAAAACAAAAAGCCATTTCTGACACATCGAATTACACAACTATCCAGTGGCTGGATTCTACTACACTTGCCCTGGGTAAAGTAAAAAAAGGCGAAGTGGTGGAAGTTGCCTTCCGTTTTAAAAATACCGGTGACAGGCAACTTGTCATCAAAGATGTGATGCCCGGCTGCGGCTGCACCTCACCGGAAAAGCCGCAGCAGCCCTTTGCACCCGGTGAAGAAGGCGTGATCAGGGCCAGGTTCGACAGTAAAAACCAGCACCTGGGTTCACATAACAAACCCGTAACCGTTGAGGCCAATACAAAGCCAAGCACGACTCACCAGCTTTATTTCTCAGTTGAGATCACAGAATAAATACAAACAATGAACCCCATCAATTTTTTCCTGCAAACACAACAAGCCCCGGGACCTTTCGGGAATTCAACGACCCTTATATTCCTGGGGTTAATGATCCTGGTTTTCTGGCTTTTCTTTATTCGTCCACAGGCCAAGCGTGCCAAGAACCAAAAAAAATTCATCGATGACCTGCAAAAAGGCGATCGGATCGTAACCATCGCCGGGATTCATGGCAAGATCAATAAAGTAAACGAAGACAATACCCTCGATATTGAAACCAGTCCCGGTAGTTATATCAAGATCGAGAAATCAGCAATCAGCATGGATTGGACTTCGGCATTGAATAAAGCCGCCGGCACCGAAAAAAAATAAATACAACCTTAGAATTCCAGGTTCCGCAGGTTTTCCTTCCGGAAACTGGAATTTGTATTTTCGGCCCTGGCCAGGTTGCGTTAATAAACAAAGGATTGAAAATCTCTGTTTCACCATGTTAAGAATCGGGTTAACCGGCGGAATCGGCAGTGGCAAAAGCACGGTTGCCGGCATTTTCAAAGTGTTGGGTATCCCGGTTTATATGGCAGATGATGCGACCCGGCAGCTCATGAATGATGATCATGAATTGAAAAAAGCCATCCTTCATGAGTTTGGTGAGCAAAGTTATACGGATGGCCGGCTCAATCGTTCTTACCTGGCTAGTATTGTATTCAATGATCCGGCAAGGCTTGACAGGCTTAACGCACTAACGCATCCTGTAACCATCCGGCATGCTAACGAATGGATGCTGCAACAAAAGGCACCTTATGTAATCAAGGAAGCCGCCTTGATCTTTGAAAGCGGGTCGGGTGAAAACCTCGACTATATCATCGGGGTCTATGCTCCCCGCACTATCCGTATAAAAAGAGTGATGGACCGGGATGGAATCAGCCGTGAAGAGGTGATCAAACGAATGAACAGGCAAATTGACGAAGAGCTTAAAATGAAACTTTGTGATTTCGTGCTGGTAAACGATGAACAGCAATTGTTGATACCCCAGGTATTGGCCCTGGATGAAAAATTCAGATCAATGACTTCAGTACCAGCTTAGCAGCGAAAATTGAATCAAAGACCTCCTTTTCCCTCCTACTCGCCATTAACATACATTAGCTGGATTACCACTAAGGGGTTATTGACAGAAGATCCGCTAATTCGTATTTTCATCAAAATTCCCAATAATGAAAACCAGGAAAACTCCTACCTGGGAAAATACGATCAAGAAATACAAAAGTTATCCCATCCGCTATTTCCAGGCCGAAAGCCTGGATGATATTATCCAGGTGATTCGGGAAGCCGAATCCCATAAAGTAAGATTGCGTGCCGTGGGCTCCGGGCATTCTTTTTCCGATGTGGCGCTTACCAATGATTATTTTATCGATATTGACAAGCTGGAAACTGTTAATACCGTTGACCAGTCCTTGCTTCGCGAACCGGACCGATCAGGTTTGCTGATTGAAGCCCAGGCGGGTGTAACGCTCAGGAACCTGAACCGGAAACTGGATAAACTCAACCTGGCCCTGATCAATATGGGTGGGATTGATCACCAGACCCTGGCTGGTGTTATTTCAACCGGCACGCATGGCACAGGAAAAGACCTTCCGGCCATCCCCGGCTATGTCCATTCGCTTACGATCGTTGCGGCGGGGGGTAAGGTATATCGCATTGAACCTTCCGATGGTATTACCGATCCTGCCAAATTCAAGGATCCCCTTATTGAATTGATACAGGATGATCATGTTTTTTACAGTGTGCTGGTCAGCTTTGGTTGTGCGGGCGTTATTTATTCCTGTATTATCGAAGTAAAACCCCAGTACTATTTGCGTGAAACCAAGAAAAAAACAAACTGGACTGTTTTAAAACAGAAAATGCTGGATGGTTCCATTTTTACGGAAGGAGATGACGAATCGGCCGGTACTGCGCCCCGTTGTTGTACCCTTCTGGTAAACCCCTACGAAGTGAAAGGCGACCAGCATTATTGCATCGTGATGCGGCATTATGATACCACAAGACCCCGTAAGTGGAAGTTCATTGAAGGCACCCGCAATGTCATCAGCTATATCCTCGGAAATATTCCCTCCTTCTTTTTTTATACTCTTTGGTTATTCCGGGTCATGCCCTGGCGTTCACCTAAACTGATCCGGGGTTCGCTCAAAGGCATGCGGGACAGGAAGTTTGTACACCGCGCACATAAAGTGATGTACCAGGGATTTGAATTCGTAAAGGAAAGGGCTTATGATGCCGAATTTGCCTTTGATCTCGGCAACATGGCCAATATTGTAAAAACCATTGAAGAACTGATGGCGAAGGCCGAGGAGATCCGGGTCAATCATAACATTTACCAATCATCCCCGATTGCCATTCGTTTTGTAAAGCGTTCCAGGGCTTACCTCACACCGGAGTACGAGAAAGACGTAGCCTATATCGATACACCATTCCTGCTGGGCATCAATGGCAATGAATTCATGCTGGGAAAGTACCAGGAAATTATGCTCCGGAACTATGGTATCCCGCATTGGGGTAAAACCAATTCCGTGCTCGACAGCAACCCTGATCTCTTGCAAACCCTTTACCCCAGGCTGCAAGACTGGAAAAACGTGATCAAAACCTTTAACCCCAACGGCACTTTCAATAACTCTTTTTCAGAACGACTCCGGCTTACCACTTAGGAAAATGTTAAACGGTAATGTGATTTAGTCCTGTTTAAAGTAAATTTAGGTTGAGCCGAATTGAATGGTATGAAAGGGGTATTTTTTTTCACCGGGGTATTTTCTATAATACTGAATACCTGCCTGCCCCGGCAGGAAGTTATTTCTGCCAGCAACTCAGCTATCCATGACACTACATTGGCTCTTGTTGATTTTACTAAAGATGTGAAACCGGTTTTAATGCAACGATGTTCCCCCTGTCATTTTACCGGTGGTAAAATGTATGAGAAAATGCCTTTTGATAAAAGCGAAACCCTGCTCAGTCACCAGCAAGGTATCCTGAGGCGAATTAAAGATGAGAAAGAAAACCAGATTTTACGGAACTATATAACACGGCAGGGAGCTATTAAGGATTAGGGGTTTGATTCTTTTACAGGTTATTTGATTTTTACTGGTTTAGGAATACCAAATAGAGCCTATCATAGGATATGCTCCGGAAACACAAAAATCAAATCTCAATAATCACACTTCTTTCATCAGACATCAGACCTCACACATCCTACTTCAAATTCCCCAGTGCAGTTTTAATCCTTCTCCAGCCTTCCTCAATTTTTTCCATGCTATTGGCAAATGAAAAGCGAACACAATTGGGTTCCCCGAATGCTTCACCCATTACCGATGATACATGGGCGGTGTTGAGCAGGTACATACAGAAATCGGCGGAATTGCGGATCGTGGTTTCACCATCTGTTTTTCCAAAATAATAACTAATATCAGGGAAGATATAAAAAGCTCCCTCCGGCTCTGTACAGGAAATGCCCGGAACTTCATTCACCAGATCAAGCACTCTTTTCCGGCGACGGGTAAATTCTTTTACCATATCCATCGTGGGTCGCAGGTCGGTTGTTAATGCCACCACGGCAGCTTTCTGGGTGATTGAATTCGCGCCGCTGGTAAACTGACCCTGTAATTTTTCACAGGCTTTGGCAATTTCAACCGGGGCAGCAATATAACCCAGTCTCCAACCCGTCATCGCAAATCCTTTACTCAGACCGTTCACGATGATAGTTCTTTCCTTCATGCCTTCCAGGGAAGCAATACTTTCATGTGAACCCACAAAGTTGATATACTCGTAGATTTCGTCGGAAATAATGGCAATGCCCGGGTAGCGGCGGAAGACCGAAGCCAGTTCTTCCAGTTCCCCGAGACTGTAAACCGCGCCACTGGGATTGCAGGGTGAAGAGAACAAAAATACTTTTGTACGCGGCGTAATGGCGGCTTCCAATTGTGCGGCATTAATTTTAAACCCGCTTTCTGTACTGGTATGTATTTCTACAACCTTACCCCTGGCGATCTTGACTAATTCACTATAGGTAACCCAGTAAGGTGTTGGAATAATCACTTCATCATCCTCATCTACCAGGGCCAGGATGGCATTGGCCAGGCTTTGCTTGGCACCGGTAGACGTCACAATATGTTCCGGTTTATAATCCAGGCTATTGTCTCTTTTTAATTTAGTACAAACCGCTTCGCGCAGGTCAGGGTAACCTGCTACTGGAGTATAATGGCTCCAGTTATCATGAATGGCTTTGATGGCTGCATCCTTGATATGTTCCGGTGTATCGAAATCAGGTTCACCCAAACTAAGATCAATTACATCAATGCCACGGGACCTGAGTTCACGGCCCAGTTTAGCCATTTTTAATGTTTCAGGTTCATTGAAGCGTTGCAACAAAGAGGATAGCTCCATGTCAGTTGGTTTAGTAAGCTCTGCGATCATGTTGTATAGATTATTGGTTGCAGCAAGCGAGTGCAAAGTTAAGTATTTGAGGCTGTCGATGTGCAATGAAATGGAAGGAATATCGACTACAACTGTTTGTAAATACTGGCTAACGATCGTGGTAAAAAAAAGCCGACAGGTCAGGACGATGTTTTCGTTTTCTTTTCAATTCATGCTCATATAAAACCCTTCCCAGTTGTTTCAGGAAAGGATATCCCAGTTGATGGTAATCATATTTATCATCATTCAGGATCCCATCACTGTTACAATAGATTACAGCTGAAACCATGAACTCCACCTTATTCCTGTAATCCACGATATAAGCAGATTCTACCAGGAATCCGTAAGCTGTGCCTGTTTTATTGAAGATGCGGATATGATTCTCTGGTGGCGTTTTCTCTGTTCCGTAAAAAAGCATCTTTACATAATTATCCCAGTATTCGCCCGGGGCATAAGATGGCGATGCTGATTCGGAAGGCCGCATAGACATATAGCGGCGAAGAAAATCATAATCGCCGGCCTTCAGATTAAAACGTTGTTTCGGATCAACGGCTTCGGGGAATAGGACAGATCTTACCATGGAATGAAGACTTTGCAGGGATAGCCTGTTTTTCCGGGAAAAATCGAAGGGTTGATTTATCAGTTCACTCCCCTGCATAAATCCTTTTCCCAATTTCGTATCCCGGACAGCATACTGTAACTGGCTTATTTCTGCGGGTTTTTGGAAAATAGTTTTCCCACTGCTGTCTGTGAATCGGACTGGGTTGGTATGCCGGTTTTGTTCATCGGTTAGATTGATACTTAAGCGATGAATAATTTGAGCTTCCGTATAACCCATTTGGTGAAGAGCACCATTAATGTAATCCTGTCCTAAGAATTCATAAAGCCGGTTGAATGCATCATTATCACTGACCAGGAGAATCTTTTTAATATAGTGGGCGATGGTGGGCCGACCCTCAGGCGCAGAAGGATCATTCAGTACGGCAGTTTGTCCCTCTCCCGCTGTTTCCGTAATCATAGTTGTATTCCTATCCAGCCCTGTACTATTCAGCTCATTTAATTTTTGAAGAGCCAATACGGCTACAGGAAATTTTACTGTGGATGCAGGATAGAAATAAACATCCCTGTCGACACCCAGGAAATAATCAGTAAATCGGGGGCTTCCATTTTTTGCCCTGTCAATCGCAGTATAGATGACCTGTATACCCAGTTCTTTTCGTTGTTGCAGGATCGTGTCGAAATAGGAAGGATAGCGGGATAATAAATTCTCCAGGAAATTTTCACTGGCTGCAGTTGAAGAACTTGAATTTTTTGACGGGGAACAGGCTTCTAACATAAAACAAATGGCTAACAACGTTTTGGCAGCATTCCATGCATTCATGGTTTCAAATTAAGGAAGAATTGCGGGAACTGACTTTGGAAGAAGTTTATCAGCCTGCAATAAGTGGGCGGTAGTTTTTCCAGGGCCAGGGCTAAAAAGCTGAATGTCAACACTGATCCCTGATCCATTGGGGAAAAATGCCCGGCTATGGCCATTTCATTTTCAGCTTGAAAACCCTATCTTTGCCGTCCTTAAAATTCCACTATAGCCTTGGTCCTGCGAACAGGCAGGAAAAGGCTACAAAAAGTAAACAACCCATACGTATGCAATTCAAAGGCCTGGTGCGATTTTTTGCCATCCTGCTCATCATTTATTCCCTGTACCAATTGTCTTTCACCTGGTTTGTTAGACAGCATGAAAACAAAATGGAATCCCGCGCCCTGGGATATGTGCAGTCACAGTACCCCGATGCGAGGAAATACACAGATATCGATGATTTCCCCGATACGCTGAGAAGGATCTATGAAGATCGATTGAAAAGATTACTGGACAGCACCCGTGATGAAACGATTAGCTACGGTGTAACCGGTGCGGTCAGCTATCAAAAAGCCAAAGAAGAAGAACTCAACCTCGGCCTGGATCTACAGGGTGGAATGAATGTGACCATGGAAGTGGAAATGACTGGATTATTGACTACCCTTGCCAATAATTCAAAAGATCCCAATTTTCTCAAAGCCCTCGCCAATGCCGAAAAGCAGAAAGCAAATAGTGATGCGGATTTTGTGAGTTTGTTTATCAGCGAGTATAAGAAACTGGCCGGCGACGGCAAACTGGCAGCCCTTTTCTTTGCTGCCAATCAGGGAAAGATAAAGATCAATGATAGTGATGCAGCGGTAGAATCGGTATTGCGGAGCCAGGCAAAAGAAGCATTTGATATAACATATCGGGGTCTGACTACCCGTATCGACCAGTTTGGAGTAGCCCAACCCAGTATCAATCCCAATCCTGACCGGGGTATTATCACGGTCGAACTTCCCGGGATAAAAGATAAAGAAAGGGTAAGAAAATTATTGCAGTCATCTGCCAACCTGCAGTTTTGGGAAACCTATCCCATGACGAATGAAATGGTAGGCAGGCTGCAGAATGTAGAGCGTGATTTCGATGCTTTCATGAAAGGCAAGACGGTCACAGATACCACACAGGCGAAAGTTGATACTACTGCGCCTCTTGTTACAGGTACCAGTACACCTACAACTTCTGCCATTGATACACAGGGCACCACCAATTTGTCTGAACAATTGAACAATGCTGCCCAAAAAGTGGATTCACCCGGTTCAGCAACTATACCTCAAACAAATACTGCGATCAGGACCCTGGGAGAATTCCTGAAACCTTCGAACGGTATAGGGATCGGTATGGTGGAAATCAAGGATACCGCTCTTTTGCGCGAATACCTTAATTCGGACATCCTGCGCAGGCATTTCCCGGCTGATGCAAGATTTGCTTACGGGATTCCGGAAGGAAAAGCCAAGCAGGTTCCCTTGTATTTATTAAAAACCTATAACCGGGAAAAAGCGGTCATTGAAGGCGAATCCATAACAGATGCTTCGCAGGATTACGATCCCACTTCGGGTAAACCGATTGTCACTATGGAAATGGACCAGACAGGTGGAACCGAATGGGCAATTATAACTGAAAAAAGTGCTAAAGACAGGATACCCCTGGCCATCGTCCTGGATGGCATTGTTTACTCCGCGCCTGTAGCCGAAGAAAAGATTGAAGGAGGGGAATCCAGGATCACTGGTGATTTTTCCGTGGAAGAAGCGCAGGATCTGGCCAACATCCTTAAGTCAGGTAAGCTCTCTGCTCCTGCTAAAATTCTACAGGAGCAACAGGTAGGTCCTACCCTGGGTGCTGAAGCGATCCGGGGGGGTGCAATGGCCTTCCTGATCTCTTTTATCGTGATCTTCCTGCTGATGCTGATTTATTATAATACCAGCGGGTGGGTGGCCAATATTGCTTTAATATTAAACCTGTTGTTTACCGTGGGTGTGTTGGCCGGGCTCGGTGCCACCTTAACAGCACCGGGTATTGCCGGTTTGGTATTGACCATCGGTATGGCGGTAGATACCAACGTAATTATTTATGAACGTATCAAAGAGGAGCTGGACAAGGGCAAAGGATATATTCCGGCTATTAATGAAGGTTATCGCCGATCCTTACCACCGGTATTGGATGGTCACATTACTATCTTATTGACAGCCGTTATTCTTTATTATTTCGGCCTGGGCCCGGTTAAAGGCTTTGCTACCACGCAGATCCTGGGTATCCTGCTTTCCCTGTTCTGTGGTATCCTGGTGAGCCGTTGGATCACGGATATTTTTACCAGCAAGAAACGCCACCTGCAATATTTCACGGGCATCAGCCGGAAGGTTTTCAAACATGCCAAGTTCAAATTCATTGAATACCGGAAGATCGCCTACATGATTTCCTTCGTGGTGCTGGGTTTAGGGGTTGCTTCATTCTTTAACGGCTTTGATTATGGTGTTGAATTTGACGGGGGTCGCAGCTATACTGTTCGTTTTGATAACAAGGTGAATGTAGAACAGGTGCGGGACGATTTAAAGAATGCGTTCGAAGGAGAAAACCCCATCATTAAAACAATAGGCGATAACCAAACGCTGGATATTACCACAGCGTACAAGATCGATGAGCCCAACCAGATCCTGTATGATTCGGTTGTAGAAAGAACACTGATGACGGGGTTGCAGAATCACCTGCCGGCAGGTATCTCCTATGAAAGATTTGACCGGGATTATAAATTAGGCTCTAAAAAAGTGTTACCTACCATTTCGGATGATTTGAAAAAAGGAGCGATCAAAGCCACCGTTTTTGCGCTGATGGCCATCTTCCTCTATATTTTCATCCGGTTCCGGGACTGGCGCTATTCCCTGGGTACTATCGTGGCGTTAATGCACGACGTATTGGTAACCCTGATCGTTTTTTCATTTGCGAGGAGTATTGTTCCTTTCCCGCTCGAGATCGACCAGCATTTTATTGCGGCCGTGCTGACGGTGATCGGTTTCTCTATGAATGATACGGTTATCGTGTTTGACCGGATACGGGAAGACCGGCGGCTCTATCCATCAGCTGCCCTTCCGGATACGATCAACCGTGCGATCAATGAAACGCTAAGCCGGACCATCATGACTTCGCTTACGGTATTCCTTACTATCCTTATCCTGTTTATTGTGGGCGGCGAGGTTACAAGAGGATTTGCATTTGCAATGCTGATCGGCGTCATTACCGGTACCTATTCTTCCATTTATGTTGCCGCACCGATCCTGGTGGATCTTGCAAAAACAAAATTTGGTAAGTCAAAGGAAGCAGTGACCAGGCAGGAAGAAAAAGCTATTACTGCAAAAGTGTAAAAACGATTTCAATTTATTGATAAAGCCTGTCTTTGTTATGGAGACAGGCTTTTTTATTACCATGAAAAGGAATGCGGCTTTGATTCTGTATTTTTATAGCACTTCAACAGGCGATGGGTGGATTTCATGCGGAACATATTATCCTGATTGGCTCCCTGCTGCTGATCGCCAGCTTGCTGGCCAGCAAAACTTCTTTCAAACTGGGCATCCCGACCCTGATCCTCTTCCTCGCCATTGGCATGCTGGCCGGCTCCGAGGGTATAGTGGGTATTGATTTCGATAATCCGAACCTCGCCCAGTTAATGGGTATCGTTGCATTGAACCTGATCCTTTTCTCCGGGGGTATGGATACCCGTTGGGAAAGTGTAAGACCGGTGTTGCGGCAGGGTATAGCTTTGTCAACGATTGGCGTTTTACTTACCGCGGCTACGATCGGATTTTTTGTGCATTGGGTAACCGATTTTACTTTGCTTGAAGGATTATTGCTGGGATCCATTGTTTCTTCTACCGATGCAGCAGCCGTGTTTTCTATTTTACGTACAAGAAGTATCGGGTTGAAAGGTAATCTTCGTCCATTACTGGAACTGGAAAGCGGCAGTAATGATCCGATGGCTTATGTTCTTACGATCAGTTTCATTTACCTGATTTCGCAGGGCGATGGCAGTGCAACAAAACTGATCCTTCAGTTCGTACAACAAATGGTAATTGGTGGAGTATTGGGTTATGTGCTGGGTCGTTTGATGACCATCGCGATCAACCGGGTCAAACTCGAGACCGAAGGACTTTACCCGGTGCTGATCATGGCCATGATTTTCTTCACGTTCGCCTTTACGGATCTTATCGGGGGAAATGGATTCCTGGCCGTTTATTTATCAGCGCTGGTGCTGGGCAATAGTAATTTTATTCATAAGAAAAGCGCGGTTAAATTTTATGATGGACAAGCCTGGCTGATGCAGATCGTGATGTTCCTGACGCTGGGGTTGCTGGTATTTCCTTCCCGCATCATACCGATTGCCGGGACCGGGATATTGATCGCCCTGGTCTTGATATTTGTAGCCCGGCCAATCGGTGTATTTGTGGCATTGAGTTTTTTCAGGGTAAAACTGCGGGATAAACTTTTTATTTCCTGGGTGGGCTTACGTGGCGCTGTCCCGATTGTATTTGCCACGTATCCATTAATCGCGGGAATCAGCAAAGCGGATACGATTTTTCACCTGGTTTTTTTTATTTCTGCTTCTTCGGTATTGCTGCAGGGCACGGCCTTGCCCAAAGTAGCCAAATGGTTAAAAGTTGTGGTACCCAAAAAAGCCAAACGCATTACTCCATTGGATATGGAACTTTATGATACCATTCAATCGGAATTTGTGGAAATCATTTTACCGGGCAATAGCAAGGCAGTAGGTAAAGCCATTGTAAAACTGAATTTACCAAAGCCCTCCTTGATTGTATTGCTGGTGCGGGAAGGAAAATATATACAACCGAATGGCGCCACCGTGCTGGAAGAAGGCGATAAGTTATTGCTGCTGGCCAATAATAAGGAAATGCTGGTTGATGTGTACAGGACACTGGGTGTATGATTCCAAAATATGGATGACTGATACTTCAATCAAACTGCAAACGATGTTCCGCAGCCACAGGTACTGCTGGCATTGGGATTCCGAAAAGCAAAACCCCGGTTATTCAGCCCTTCCTCCCAATCTACCTCCATACCGTGCAGGTAAAGCTCATGGGCTTTATCAATAATACAGGCTATGCCATCAATTTCAAATCTCTTGTCATTATCCTTTGGCTGGTCAAAACCCAGCACATAGGTCATGCCGGAGCAGCCACCACCCTTCACACCCAATCGCAATGCCTGGTTATTGTCGAATCCGGGCTTTGACATCAGCTTGCGGATTTCAATAACGGCACCTTTTGTTAATGTAACCGGAGTATTGATCATAGTATCCATTGGGCAAAATTAATCAATTAGTCCGGTGGAAGAGGGTATGGGGAAGCAAACTCTTTGTTTTTAACAAGCTATCCTGAACTATCTTCACCACCAATTTTGGGGCTGCCGCCTTATTTTTGCAGATCAATTAAATACATTCCTATGGATCAAAACATGATCAGCCTGGTTATAGCACTTCTGGCCCTTCTTATTTCTTTCTATAACTTTTACCTTGTTAATGAATTGCGGAAAAACAAAGCCAAGACCGACCCGGATAGCTTTACCAGCCGCCCATTGCAATTGCAGGCATATGAAAGACTGGTGATGCTGGCAGAAAGGATCGCCATTCCTAACCTGGTGAGCCGGGCTAACCAGCCGGGTTTAAACGCCAGGCAGATGCAGGTATTGCTGCTGGAAAGTGTAAAGCAGGAATATGAGTACAATACCAGCCAGCAGATTTATGTAAGCCCCACTGCCTGGGAAGCTGTCAAGAATTTAAAAGACCAGAATATGCTGATCATAAACCAGGTGGGCGCAACCCTTCCTGCGGAGGCCTCCGGATTGGATATGAACCGCCGCCTGCTGGAATACCTGATGAACAGCAAAAAAGGTTCCCTGCATGAAATTGTAATGGAGGCACTGAATTATGAAGCCAAGAAAGTCATGAAATAAAATACCCAAGACCCGAAAGAACTGCATGAAGGAATCCCGGAAAAAATATACGGACAGCGGTATTGAAATAAAAACCCACTATGGTGCGGAGGATATTCCTGCTGATTTTATCCCGGGCGAACAGGCCGGCTCCTACCCTTTTACCCGTGGCGTACAGGCTGATATGTACCGGGGAAAACTCTGGACCATGCGGCAATACGCGGGTTTCAGCACCGCAGAAGAAAGTAATAAGCGATACCATTATTTATTATCGCAGGGCGTTATGGGGCTTAGCGTGGCTTTTGATCTTCCAACACAAATCGGTTACGATAGTGATCATGCCCTGGCGGAAGGCGAGGTGGGAAAAGTGGGCGTTGCTATTGACAGTATTGATGACATGCAAACCCTGTTCAGGGATATCCGCTTGGAAGATGTAAGTACTTCCATGACCATCAATGCTACCGGCTTTATCCTGCTTTCCTTGTATACCGCACTGGCTAAACAGCAGGGAGCCGATCTGCATAAATTAACCGGCACCATCCAGAATGATATTTTAAAAGAATATGCAGCCCGGGGTACCTATATCTATCCGCCCCGGCCTTCGATGCGTATCATTACCGATATTTTTGAATGGTGTAGCCAGGAACTGCCCAAGTGGAACACGATTTCCATTTCAGGCTACCATATCCGGGAAGCAGGCAGCACGGCAGTCCAGGAAATTGCTTTCACGCTGAGTAACGGTAAGGCCTATGTGAAAGCCGCCATTGAAAAAGGCCTGGACATAAATGTTTTTGGAAAACGTCTCTCCTTTTTCTTCAATGCGCATAATAACCTGTTTGAAGAAGTGGCAAAATTCCGGGCAGCCCGGAGAATGTGGGCTGCCATTATGAATGAACTGGGTGCAACCGATCCTAAAGCCATGATGTTGCGTTTTCATACACAAACAGGAGGCAGTACCCTGACTGCCCAGCAGCCGCTCAATAATATTTCAAGGGTCACCATTCAAACACTGGCTGCCGTGCTGGGAGGTACCCAGTCCCTGCATACCAATGGTTATGACGAAGCCCTGAGCCTGCCCACTGAGGAAGCTGCCCGGATTGCCCTGCGCACCCAACAGATTGTTGCATTTGAAAGCGGTGCGCCCGATACGGTAGATCCCCTGGCCGGTTCTTTTTTTATCGAATCATTGACACATGAGGTAGAAAAGGCCGCCTGGCTCCTGGTTCATAAAATTGATGTCATGGGTGGTAGTGTGCCCGCAATTGAACAGGGCTTTATCCAGAATGAAATAGCCCGGAGCGCTTACGAATACCAGCGTAACATTGAAAACGGGGAAAAGATCATTGTGGGCGTTAACAAATTCAAGTCGGAGACGGAAGAACCGGTTTCCATTCTTAAAGTTGATGACAGTATCAGGGATATACAAATCAAAAAGCTGGAACAGTTAAAGGCTAACCGGGATCCCGCACGGGTGGATCAATGCCTGCAGTCCCTGAATGACCGGGCAGTTGGCGATGAAAATATCATGCCGGCTGTACTGGAAGCCGTCGAGAATAAAGCTACCCTGGGAGAGATCGCGGATACTTTGCGTGAAGTATTTGGTGAATATAAATAAGCTGCCGGCAAACACTCATAAATTGTTTACCGGCCTTATGATTTTGTACAACTGCAATTCCAGATTATGATAGCCCCAGCCTTAGTAACCAGTGCTGATGAACTTCGCCAGGTGCTGCAGTTGCAGCAATTGAACCTGCGGGAAAAAATAACGGAACAGGAAAAAGCAGAACAGGGTTTTGTGACGGTTCATCATGACCTGGCCACATTGGAAAAAATGCATAGGCTGGCGCCCAGTGTTATTATCAAAGACGGGGAGCAGGTTGCAGCCTATGCACTGACCATGCTCAGGGAATGCCGGGAACTGATACCCGAACTGGCATCCATGTTTTCCTTACTGGATAAACTCGAATGGAAGGGGAAGCCGCTCCCGGCTATTTCCTATTATGTAATGGGACAGGTTTGCATTGCAAAGGCTTACCGTGGCCAGGGACTTTTTGATATGCTGTTTAGCTATCATAAAACGATCTATCAACCCCGTTTCGAACTCTTTGTCACCGAAATCGCCACCAGGAATACGCGTTCGATAAAAGCCCATGAAAGAGTGGGTTTCCGGACAATTCATACTCATCGCGACGAAATAGATGAATGGTTGGTGGTTGCCTGGGACTGGAATTGAATACAGAGCTACAACCTATTTTTCTTACTTTCATTTCTAAATTGAATAGTATGCACATGGATGTTCCCCAGCAGCTAAAAAAATATTATTATTTGCCGGCTATTGTCTCCATTTTTTCTGTTTCCACTTTAGCCCAATCTCCGGCTTTTGTCAGGGACAGTCTCGACAGTTATATTCAAAGAGGGATGAAGCAATGGCAAATACCAGGGCTGGCTATCACTATTGTTAAGGATGGCCAGGTGATCCTTTCAAAAGGATATGGTGTCCGGGAAATCGGAAAGAACGATAAAGTAGACGAAAACACTTTGTTCATTATCGCTTCCAATACCAAATTATTTACCGGCACTGCGATCGCCCAGCTGGATCATGAAAAGAAACTATCGCTAAATGACAGGATTACCAAATTTATTCCCTGGTTCCGGTTATATGATAGTACTACCACAAAGCTGGCTACTGTCAGGGATATGCTTTGTCACCGGATTGGTCTTAAAACCTTCCAGGGTGATTTCACATTCTGGAATTCCACTCTTCCCAAAGATTCTATTATCTGGAAAATGCGATATCTGAAACCTTCCGGCGAATTCAGGCAGGACTATGGCTATTGTAATTCCTGTTTTTTAGTTGCCGGGGAAGTAGTGAACAGGGCCAGTGGTAAATCCTGGGAAGAGTACGTAAAGGATAATATTCTTGTCCCGCTGGATATGAGTAATACCTATATGAGTACCGCGGGTATGGCCAACCGGGACAATGTTGCTAAACCTTATAATAATCAATACAGCCCCCTCACCAAAATTCCTTTCGACCAGGTAGATAACCTGGGTCCTGCCACCAGTATGGTCAGCAATGTAAAAGACCTGGGAAATTGGTTACTATTTCAATTGGACAGTGGTAAATACCGCGGCCGCCGGGTCATTCCCTGGGAAGTATTGCAAAGAACCCGCGATGCAAATATTTTAACGGGCAGCCGAAAATCAGCTTCCTACCCTACTCATTTCCGTGCCTATGGACTGGGAGAATATATGACCGATTACAATGGCCGGCAGGTTTACTGGCATACCGGTGGTGCTTTTGGTTTTGTGACCAATGTTTGTTTTGTGCCCGAAGAAAAGCTGGGGATCACCATTCTTACCAACAATGATAACCAGAGTTTTTTTGAAGCATTACGTTACCAGTTGCTGGATGCCTACCTGGGAGTACCCTATACCGACAGGAGCAAATTCCTGTGGAATTTTTTTGTGCAGAGTGCCAGGCAAACGGAACAGGAACTGATTGCACTAAAAAACAGGGCCGAAAAGAAAAACAAACCGGAGCTGCCGCTGGACGCGTATACAGGGGATTTCTATAATACAGTATACGGGAAAATCACTATCAGTAAAAAGGGAGAAGGCCTGGTCTGTCATTTCCAGCATCACCCGGAACTATTGGGTTATATGGATTATATGAATGACGGTGAATTCAGGATGACCTAGTCCAATATTGCGTATGGTGTTTACCCCGCTAAGTTTTCAGTCAAAGATGGGAAAGCTGTTTCCGTAATTGTAAAAGCAAATGATTTTGTGGAAAGCGATGCTTACCTGTTTGCAAGGGATCCGGCAGGCCTGATGGTGAAATGAGTTTTTTTAAAAAAGCTTATCCTGGTTTTCTTTTGCTTTCCTTAGCCCAGGCATCTTTTAATTCTACTGTGCGGTTGAAGACCATGCCGCTCGTACTGCTATCCTTGTCAAGTACAAAATAACCTTTACGTATAAACTGGTAGGCTTCATCGAATTTAGCCTGGGCCAGGGCCGGCTCGGCATATACGGCTTTGATAATCTGGAGAGAATTGGGGTTGATATAATCCTTGAAATCCCCTTCTTCCGAGGAGGGATCTTCCACTTTAAATAGGCGGTCGTAAAGACGAATCTCGGCAGTAATTGCATGTTTCACACTGACCCAGTGAAGGGTTCCTTTTACCATTATTCCAGATGTATCATGGCCGCTTTTACTTTCCGGGAAATAGGTGCAGCGCAATTCCTGGATCTTGCCTTCTTGATCTTTGATAACTTCATCACACCTGATTATGTAGGCACTTTTTAATCGGACCATCTGCCCGGGGGCCAGGCGAAAATATTTCTTGGGCGGGGTTTCCATAAAATCATCCCGCTCGATATACAATTCGCCGGAAAACGGAATTTCCCTTTCTCCACCCCCCGTATCTTCCGGGTTATTTTCACTCGTTACGATTTCCTCTTCCTCGGGTGTTTTATAATTGGTAATTACCAACTTTATGGGATCAAACACGACCATCCGGCGCAGTGCTTTTTTATTCAGGTCTTCGCGGACACAAAATTCAAGCAGACCCACATCTACAATATTTTCCCGTTTGGCGATTCCCACCCGGTCGCAAAATTCGCGGATGGCAGCGGCCGTATACCCTCTCCGGCGCATACCACTGACAGTTGGCATGCGGGGATCATCCCAGGCCGTGACATGTTTGTCATTCACCAACTGCAGCAATTTACGTTTGCTCATCACTGTATAGGTCAGGTTGCGGCGGGCAAATTCATATTGGCGGGAAGGAAAGATCTCCAGTTTTTCGATCAACCAGTCATACAACTCCCGGTGGGGCACAAATTCAAGCGTGCAAATGGAATGGGTCACTTCTTCGATCGAATCACTTTGCCCGTGCGCGAAATCATACATGGGATAGATACACCATTCATCTCCTGTGCGGTGATGATGCGCATGCTTGATCCGGTAAAGTATCGGATCGCGCATCAGCATGTTTACATGGGCCATATCGATCTTGGCCCGGAGCGTGCGGCTACCATCAGGAAATTCTCCTTTTTTCATACGCTCAAACAAGTCCAGGTTATCTTCCATAGGCCGGTTCCGGTAGGGACTATCAGCGCCCGGTTCTGTGGGTGTACCTTTCATCGCGGCGATTTCTTCGCTGCTGCTATCGTCCACATAAGCCAGCCCTTTCCGGATCAGTTTGACCGCGAATTCGTAGAGTTTTCCAAAATAATCGGAGGCATAGAGTTCATTTTTCCATTCAAATCCCAGCCAGCGTACATCGTCCTTGATGCTTTCAACGTACTCGGTTTCTTCCGTTACAGGGTTGGTATCATCAAAACGGAGGTTGGTATAGCCGCCATATTTTTTGGTGAGTCCGAAATTCAGGCAAATACTGGTGGCATGCCCGATATGAAGATAGCCGTTGGGTTCGGGTGGGAAACGGGTAATGATCTGTTTATACTTTCCGGCTTTCAGGTCTTCCTCAATGATTTCTTCCAGGAAATTTAATGAACGCTCTTCAGTCATAAGGCTATTAAAATGAGGGGCGAAGATACGAAAGCGGGCGCAGATAGCTGACTCCCATTCCACTCACCACTCACGATTCACGATCTGCTATCACTGGTTCGTAAGACGGGGATCGTCAGACGAAACCCATTCAGGATTCACGACTCAAGATTCACGCTTTATGATGCCTGACCATTCTTAAAAACCGGCTCATCAAAAAGATTGAAGCCAAAGTAAGCCCCGCAATCAAACCCAGCCACATACCTGCTGCTCCCATCCTGAATGGAAAAGCCAGCACATACCCCAGCGGAATACCGATCACCCAATAGGCAACCGTTATCAGGATGGTGGGCAACTTTACATCTTTTATTCCCCTCAGCAAACCGGCACCGATGGCCTGTGTGCTGTCCGAGATTTGGAAAATAGCAGCTAATAAAATCAGGAGACTGGCCATTTGCATTACCTCTGCGTTGTCGTTGAATAATGCGGGTAATTGAAACCGGAAAATAATAAAGGCAAGGGCACAGAAAACTCCATAGCTCATGGCCGTTATCAGCGTGCTTTTACCTATCCTTGAAATCTTATTCCAATCGCGCCGGCCATAGGCATTACTGACCCGGATAGAACCTGCCTGTGCCAACCCCAGCGAAACCATGAACGTAAAAGAGGCGCAGCTCAACGCGATCTGGTGTGCCGCCTGGGCAACGGCACTGATGGTACCGATAATAATGCCTGATAGGGCGAATGCTCCTGCCTCCATACCGATCTGTAAACTGCTGGGTATCCCAATATGCAATAATTCGCGGATGGTTTTCCGTCGCAACTTCCATTGACTGCTGCTTACTGCTATATACTTTTTAAAACGGCGGTGTTTTAGAATGATCAATCCCAATACAATGAACATTATTGTTCGGGTGATAAGTGTCGCCCATCCGGCCCCCACCAGTTCCAGTCGGGGAAAGCCCCCATTCCCGTAAATCAGCAACCAGTTAAGCAGGATATTGAGCGGCATGGCCGCCAGTGAAATCACCATAGCTGTCCTGGTGTATTCAAGACCGTCAGCAAATTGTTTTAAGGTCATGAACAAAAGCATGGGAATGATGGATAAGCCCATGAGATGCATAAAAGGGATCGCGTAGTTCACGACTTCAGGGTCCTGTCCCATGCTCCGGAGAAGCGGAGTGCCCAGAACAAGTAATAAGGAAATGAAAACGGCAGTTACTGAACAAAGCACAAAACCATTGAACAGGTAATGGGAAACCTGCTGGCCATCCCTTCGTCCATGTGACATCGATACCATTTGGGATACGGAAATGGTCATGCCGATGCCCAGTACAAAAGGAATATTCATAGAATTTACAACCAGGGCAGCGGCGGCAAGTTGTTTATAACTGATTGCCCCTACCATGGCCGTATCAATAATATGAAGGGCCATCTGCGCGAGTTCGCCGATAATGATAGGTAAAGCCAGTTTTATGGTATGTGTTGCTTCCTTTCGCATGCAGTTCCTAAAAAGCATGCGAAGGTAAGAAAGATGGACTGCGGATCAACCGGGTTAATGCAAGTGATGAGAAAGCCTTAATGATCTTTTAATTTTCTTCATTTTCGGTGATCAATGAATTCGCTTCCGCCCTCAGCACTTTCATTTGTTTGTCGAGGTAAAACAGGAATTTATAGGCGCGCTTACTATCCGTCGCTTTTACAAAACCGGCAGTCTGGCGATGGGTGATTTCAAAGCTATGGTCCAGCGTCCAGCTGATCACCGAGCGTTTATCGGTCCAGGGTTTTAATTCGCCATATGCAAGGGAGCGATAACCCTGCTGCTTGAAAATCTTATTGATAATATAGTCCCGGGTTGTTTCCCGGGCCAGTTCATTGGCAGACCGGTTGACCTGGGCACACACAGAAAATGATAAGGACAGCAGGCTAAGCGAGAGTAATACAAGGTTGCGCATAACAGTAATTTTAAAAATTACCGGTCAACGAGTACCCACACCTTTACAGGCAAAAACTAGATGCTAAATAAATATACAGGAATAGCCCGGGCCTTCCTGCAGGATAGTGATAAGCGGCAGTGGAATATACTACAACCAAATTTAATTGTCGATCTCGCCATCAAAAAACCCAAGGATATTCAGGATCGTGAGGGGTTCTGCATAATTCAGCAGGCTGTTCTTAATAATGCCTGTAAGTTCCTCCCGGCTCATGCAAAACGCGGCATGGATCAATGATAATTTATACGAATTGATTTTAAAATAGGCCAGCCGGGCAGATTGGGTAGTATGATCATCCAGGTAAAAAAAATCCTCGGCAATATGAGCCTGGTCGTTGTGGTAGGGCTTGTTCATACGAGTGGATTTGGTTTTTCAGGTATTGGATAATGCTGAAACGAAAAACCGGGCGGAAAATTGCGCCAGGTTGACTTTTAGACACTGGCTATGAAGGGTTTATTTTTTCCAACCTGTTGAATCAAAGCAAAAACCACCTTTGTGATCAGGCTGTTTTCGATTATTTTACAACGCTTTATAAACCACCACTTTTAAATCTACTTTATGAAGAATCTGCTCCTGTTACTTTTTTTGGCTGGTTCTGTATTTACAGCCAAATCCCAGAAAAAAGCAGTTACCGAAACCGGCGAGGAAGTCATTTTATACGAGAATGGTACCTGGAAATATTCCAGGGATTCCAATCCCGGTAATGCGGAAATTCCAACCAATAAAACCAGTTTCAAAAAACATGTTGATGCCGGCTTTCTGGTAAAAAGTACCCATATCAATATGGGCATATGGCTTAATGCAAAAAAATGGTCCTTTAAAAAAGCCGCTGAGGGGGAAGATGCAGAATACGAATTTGAGTTGAAAGGTAAAGATCTCTATGGCATGATGATCACTGAAAAAATTGAGATTCCCCTTGAAACATTAAAAAATGTAGCCCTTGAAAATGCACGTTCGGCATCGCCGGATGCAGTGATTGCAAAACAGGAATACCGGACAGTGAACGGGAAAAAAATGCTGATGCTTCAGCTCAATGGATCTTCGCAGGGAATAAAGTTCAGTTATTGCGGTTATTATTATTCGAATGAAAAAGGTACCGTGCAACTGGTGCTGTACACAGCCCAAAACCTCATGAAGGAATACGAAGGGGATATTGAAGAATTTCTCAATGGCCTGGCCCCTGTGGAATAACAATTCAAAGACTTACATAAAAAACCTGCAACAATAAACAGGATGCCAATAATGACACCGATTGTTGCAGGTTTTTGCTATTAATGGATACAAATTCAACTTTATTGTACCCGGCCATCTTTCTTATCCTGCTGGCGGCCGATTATATATCCGGCAGTTCCACCTACTACTCCGCCTACTACGGCTCCCTTGGCACTTTTAGTTGCCACCCCTCCTACTACGGCTCCGCCAACTCCACCAATAATGGCACCTTTGGCAGCTTTACTCATCCCTTTCTTCTTTTCCACGGTTTCTTCCTGGGCAGCGGGCTGACTGCTATAGGTCTCCGTTTTTTTCTCCACGACTACCGGTTGAAGCGCTTCGTTAGTAGATTGCTCGCCTGCTGTTTTTTCCTCGCTATTCCTGCAGGCTACAAAAGCCGAACTAATAGCCAGTACTACAATGAATTTTTTCATAATTGATGGTTTTAGGGGGAAGATTTTCAATTACTGTACCATGATGAGGCAGGGGCTTATATTTTTTCGGAACTGCGGGAATTTACGAGGTAGAATGACGGCCTGGGGCAAGATTTCTCCAATATATATTCGAGGTATACAATCACTTTCCAACATCCGGGATTGAATTGTGGAAAATTGTCCACCCTTTAGGTTGGTAATTAAGGTTGTTATTTTTATTATCCAATTCGGATAAATCCGCAGGGATCAGAAAGCTTTTTTGGTAGTTTGCTGGCCCCCTGCCCCGATTACTGAACTGCCAAATACTTTGATTGTGGATTTGATAAAATCTTTTTCATCGGCTTTATAGATGTTCTCCACGTATTTCTGGGGATTCCTGTCAATATAGGGAAACCAGGTGCTGTGAATCTGTATCATTACCCGGTGTCCTTTTTTGAATGTATGTAATACATCCTGTAGCGGAACATTTATATCTGTAGGCTTGCCGGGAACAAAGGGTTCAGGTTTTTCAAAACTGTTCCGGAACCGGCCACGGAATACTTCGCTGCGGACCAATTGCTGGTAACCACCCATGATCACGTTTTTGGGATTGTGTTCGTAATTGGGATGATCATCCGGGTAAACATCAATCAGCTTTACGATAAAGTCGGCATCAGTACCGCTGATGGCAACTTTGAGTTTGGCCAGGATCTCGCCTGCAATGGTAAGATCCTCTTCCAATACACCTGTTTCAAATGTCAGTACATCGGGTCGGCTGGCTGCCTCCCGCTGGTCATCGCTCATGAATCGCCGCGGTGTAAAGGTGAGGCCTTCTGTCTGGGATGTATAAGGCACGGGTTTAGCCGGGTCACTGATGTAATCAAAGACCGCTTTTTCATCCATGGCCTTGTTAATTGATAATTGCCCCTTTTCCCCGAAATACAATTTTACGGGGGGAATGTCTTTGGGTGGCCAGCTATCAAATTTCTGCCATATTTTTTTCCCGGTATCAAACATCCAGGCTTCGGGCAAAAATGCTTTTCCTTCATCTTTCAGGTAGTAAGCAAAAAACGGTCTTTCAATTTCCCGCTGGTAAAAGGTAGAAATGCTATCGCCAAAATAAATATGATTATGGGTACTCTTTCCGTTTTCTCCGGCCCAATCGCCATGACCCCAGGGACCCATCACAATCGTATTATTGGCAGCGGGAGAGGTTTTTTCAATCGTTTTGTAAATATTGAGCGGTCCATAGAGGTCCTCGGCATCAAACCAGCCACCGACGGTCAACACTGCCGGCTTGATATTTTTTAAATGTGGCAGCAGGTTTCTTTTTTGCCAGAACGTATCATAATTGGGATGATTGATGATCTGTTGCCAGAAAAAATTATCATGATGATATTTTTCGGTAATATTTTTCAACGAACCCTGTTTGAGGTGAAAATCGTAAGCATTCTTGGCCGGGTTTTGATAAAAACGCATCAGTTCGCCCATGAACCAGTCCGTCCGGGTTGTATCTTTTTTCTGGTACCCAAAAACGGCAAATGCGGCAGTGTAGCTTTGCAGGAAAGCACCCATATGGTGAAAGTCATCAAAGAAGAAATCCGCAATAGGTGCCTGGGGTGAACAGGCTTTCAGCGCCGGGTGGGCATCCGGCAATGCTGCCGCGGAATAAAAACCCGGATAGGAAATTCCAAAAATCCCAACCCTTCCATTATTTCCCTTTAAATTTTTAATCATCCAGTCTATACTGTCCCAGGTATCGGAGCTTTCGTCAATGGCATGCTTATTCTTTGGATCATTGCCGGCGATATTAGGCGACATATTATTGAAAACCCCTTCGCTCATATAACGACCCCGGACATCCTGGAATACCAGGATATAACCATCCTGCACCAGGAATTTTGAAGGATGTCCATGGGTTTTAAAATGACTATAGTTGGATGCATTATAACAGGTGCGGTTCATTAATATTGGCCAGGTTCTCGACTTATCCTTTGGCATATAAACCAGGGTAAACAGCCTGGCACCATCCCGCATTGGAATATGATATTCGAATTTTTCATAGTGCTCCCGCATGTAAAGTGAGTCGGGATTGGGTCGCTGGGCAGAAAGTGATAAACTGCCAATGCAGGCAATAAGTAGTAATAAATAACGGCGCATGACGGTAAACATTAGTTTGAAACTAAGCTAAGAAATTTTTTTTCCCCGGGATATGAAGCTGCCCCAATCTTATTTACCGCTTATCAATTAATGTCCGGAATTCAGTGGGAAGGGTTGGCAGGAGCAAACTGCAGAGAGCCTAGGCACTTTGTTTTTGACGGGTAGGAACGCGGGAT
>DASUMO010000262.1:0-2296 GCA_036277695.1 Chitinophagaceae bacterium | reverse complement strand
GCCGTCACTGCAAATCGCTGACTGATAGAATATGCGGCAATAAAACAGTAATTAGCGCTCAACTGCGTTGATCAATAAAAAACTGCTGTTTATCGGAATTACAGGCTGCTTGTCGTTTTCGTCAGCCCACCTGAAGCAGGGTCTCATTAATTGTTTAAATTGTGTAGGTTAATATCAAATGAAATCCATCCCATATAATAATTTTATTTTTTCTCCCCGTTACCGGCTATGGCGGCATTTATTGTTCTGGTCGGCACATATCCTGGTCTGGGCCACCTTTTGGTATATCATGATCCCCTTTTTTTCTTATGAGCGTACGCTGCTTAAAGAATTAGTGTGGTTGCCCATGTTTTTGTTTTTAAGCTATCCTTTTATTTACTGGGTTTTGCCGCGCACCCTCCTCAAAGGAAAAATCTTACAGTTTATAGTCCTCGTCCTCTGCTGGGGAATAGCAGCTCTATTCCTTAACCGGTTTTACCGGGATGTTGTATATATCCCTTTCCAGGAAGCCATGAATTATGAGGTGATCGTAAGAAGCGGCGGCGAAGCCGGTAGTTTCTTATGTATGGCAATCACTACGGCCAGTTGTACTGTTGTTAAGTTATTCAAATACCTGATCACAAAACAGCACGAGTGGATGCTGGCACAAAAAGAAAAAGTAGCGACCGAACTGAAACTCCTGAAAGCACAGTTACACCCGCATCTCCTGTTCAATACGTTAAACAATATTTACTCCTTTTCTCTCGAACAGTCACCAAAAACGCCGGGCATGATCCTGAAACTTTCTTCCCTCCTCAGTTATATGCTCTACGATTGCAGGGCAGATGAGGTAAGACTCGGAAAGGAAATAGAGATCATGAAAAATTATGTTGACCTGGAAAGAGAACGTTATGGGGATCGAATAGAAATATCATGGAATTCTGAAGGTGACATAAATAACCAGTTCATTGCACCTTTCTTAATGCTTCCTTTTCTTGAAAATGCATTCAAGCATGGCACATCAGAACAATTAGAGAAGCCCTGGCTTGGTGTGGATATATCGGTAAAGCATGACGCATTAAGGTGTAAGATCGCCAACAGCAAGAATGAATATGTTGCTTACAATAATAATGGGATCGGCATCAACAATGTCAAAAAAAGACTGGAACTTATCTATCCTGAGCAGTATGAACTAAAGATGAACGATGAAGGGAATTTTTTTGTCGTTTCGCTGGTAGTAAAGTTAGACAGAACTGCTACCCCAGTTTCATCCTTGCTGAAGCCGGTGCTGCCAGAAAGCATGCAGCCTGACAACAAAGCGAATGGACAATTTGGTTTTCAGTAATCCATTATTAGTTTATACTAAAGTAAAAAAATGAAACTCAGATGCCTGCTGATAGATGATGAACCCCCGGCTCTAAAGGTGCTGGTTTCTTATATTTCAGCCATCAATGGGCTTGAAATAGCGGGGCAATGCCGCAATGGTATTGAAGCCCTGGATGTATTGAATCAGAAAGCGGTTGATGTAATTTTTCTCGATATTAAAATGCCACGATTGCTAGGCACTGATTTTCTAAGAAATTTATCCCATCCTCCCAAGGTTATATTTGTCACTGCCTACAGGGAGTATGCTGTTGATGGCTTTGAACTGGATGCGGTAGACTACCTCGTCAAGCCAGTTTCATTTGAGCGTTTCTTTAAAGCTATTACCAAACTAAACCGGTTGATGGGCAGAGAAACTACTGATATAATCACCAACGAAACACCTGATCCGGGGGCGTTTGTTTACCTGAAAGTGGACAGGGATATGAAAAAGGTTTTTGTAAATGATATTATCTATATAGAAAGCTGGAAGGATTATGTAAAGATATTCCTAGCCGGTGGCAAAAGCCTGCTGGCAAAACATTCCATCAGTGCTATGGAAAATCTTTTATCGGAACATAAGTTCCTGAGGGTACACCGGTCATTCATGGTTTCGCTGGATAAAATTTCCGGATACAACAGCCTTTCGGTTCAGCTAAGCGAAACGGAAATTCCAATTGGACGGCTATATAAGCAAGGAGTAATGGAAAGACTCCAGTCACAATAATGGTTACCTTTACTGAGTTTATAGAGATTCAATAGCCACTCTGGTATACTTTTCCTTTTTATTGTATTCACTCACCATTACGTGACCTTCCTTAGCCGGAAATACATTTACGCGGATCTTTCCCTCCTTATGTGGAATCTTGCGCGCAATATTTTTTTGGCTGGCATTATAAATAATAATGTCTTTTTGGTCATCCAACACCAGGTATACCGTTTTTGTGTCAGAATT
>DASUMO010000261.1:0-8741 GCA_036277695.1 Chitinophagaceae bacterium | reverse complement strand
AGCAGGACCAGGTACGGTTATACCATCGCTGCTTGTCAGCCACCTTTCAACATCAAAATGATAATATTGTTTACTCCAGAGGATACCGGCCAGTGCCTGCCGCTGAATATTGGCCATTTCTTCGTTCATGCCTTTGGGCAGTATGGCCTTGTAAAAATCATCAGCCTCCTGTTTACGCACCGAAAAAATATCTTTAAACCCCCGGAAAAAAGGATTGTCAACCTGTTTGTTGGATAACCTGCAGTAAACAGTTTTTGTAGCTCCCCCGGCTATCTTCATTTTGTAAACCGGGGAAAACTTAGTACCGGTTTTCTTTTTTGATAATTCCAAAAGATTTTCTCCATTGACTATGGCCCTGTGAAAAGCATCTTTTACAAAAATGTTTGGGTTGGGAATGGCTGCCACCAACTCCGTATTGGTTTCATTTTCGGTAAACAGCATTTTATCCGCCGGCTGGAAATAAAAGTAATAATCACCCAGTCGTTCATGCTGTGTTTTTACTGATGTCTTGCCATTTAAACTGATAGAAGGCTTATTCTTTAAAGACCCATGGTTCCAGCGATTATAGAACCAGAGTGTGGGCAGGACCGTTATTTCTGCCGGCTTTGCAAACCGGTTGGTAATATCGATCCGAATAAAAATATCCTGCGCACTTTGTTTGGCATAAGTCACCAATACATCAAAATAACGGTTATCATCGAAAACACCGGTATCCAGAATTTCAAATTCCGGGTCCAGCCGGGAACGTTTTTTATTCTCCTCGCGCAACGCATCATAAGGAAAAGCCTGCTGTGGATATTTATACAAATATTCCATATAGTAATGCGTAGGCAGGTTATCGAGATAGTAGTACAATTCTTTGACATCTTCCCCGTGATTGCCCTGGGGATTCCCCAGGCCGAACAGGCGTTCTTTCAATATAGGGTCCTGTCCATTCCATAACGCTACGCAAAAGCAGAGGTTACCGAAAAAATCGGAGATACCGGCCAGGCCGTCTTCGCCCCATACATAAGAGCGGGCATGAGCATGATCAAAAGGAAAATAATGCCAGGCATCACCATGCAGGCTATAGTCTTCCCTTACGGTACCCCATTGTCTTTCGCTCAGGTAAGGACCCCATTGTGCCAGGGGAATTGCTTTGGATGCATTGACGGCCAGTCGCTGATGTTCTGCGGTCATTAGAATGAATTGGTTAGGCAATTTTTTATACTGCCTCTGATGGAATGAAGTTAACTGTTTAGAGGCAATTCCGTCTTTTCTATGGAAGCATCATTGAAATTTCCGGCTCAGTGAATACAACACTTTGCGCTGGGCATCGTTTAGTCCGCGGGTGGTATCCTGCAACCAATGCCGCTTGAATCCAACTATTGCTGCGGCAGTATCTTTCATATCAAAGCCCACGATGCGGAGCGCTGATAAATGATCAAAATGCGGAGGCGGGTTCAGGCCGGTGGTATCGTCCCACCAGATACCATAACCCTGTTCAGCCAGTTGCTGCCAGGGAAAACGCCAGTTCGGATCATTCTTTCGTGTAGGAGCAATATCACCATGGCCGATGAAATTGGCAGCTGGAATGGAAAAAGCTCTTTTCAAACGGCCCAGCAATTCCAGTAAACTATTCAGCTGGGGCTCCGAGAAATATTCAAATCCATTATTATCGAGCTCGATCCCGATACTGGAGGAATTAATATCTGTAGCATTTCCCCATTTGCTCACACCTGCATGATGGGCCCTGAGCAGGTCATTCAACATATGATATACGGTACCATCCTCGCAGATTACATAATGAGAACTTACCTGTGTCCGGGGCAGGGTAAAGGTGCGCAGGGTTTGCTCACAACTATTTTGGGCTGTATGGTGGATGATCACGTAGTTGGGTCTCCGAAGGGAAAGATTGGTAGTACCGACGAACTGTTCCGCGAAGGGCAGGCCCGCTGAGTCCTCTAAGGGATAACGTTCCAGCAATTTGGCAAAATCCTTTACCTGTCGCTTATAGCTTTTATTGGTGGAACGATAGCGTCCCGTAGAACAACCATAGGTCATCATCAACGCTGTTAGTAAAAGAATGCCCGTTTTGATTATACTGAATACTTGCATAGCTACCCTTTGATACAAACCCGAAAATAAAAAAGTTTTTCCCAACCTATCTGCTTCTTTATGAATGAATTTCAGCCTTGCAGCATAATAATTCCGGGCATTAAACGTTATCAAGTCCTCAGCCAGGCTACCATAATAATAAATGATCCAGTCGATGAAAAAACTATTTATCCTGCTTTTTTTATTGCCGACTTTTGCGGGCGCACAGAATTTTCATATTTCCACCCGGCTCGGACTCGCCAATTACCAGGGCGACCTGAAAGCAAAATCCTTCGGCTTCGGGAAAAGCAAACTGTTTTTTTCGCTCGGGGCCCGCTATGACCTGACGGAACATATAACGGCACGCAGCTATCTTTCTCTTACTACCCTCCAGGCAGATGATAAAAATGGTACGGCCAGCATGCAACAACGAAACCTGAACTTTAAATCAAAGATCCTGGACTGGGAATTGGGTGCCCAATACAATATTTTTAACCTGAACGATCGCTGGTGGACGCCGTATGTTTATGCAGGCATTGGTTTCTATCATTTCAAACCTTTTACACAGGATAGTAGCGGGGCCAAAGTATACCTGCAGCCGCTGAGCACAGAAGGCCAGGGATTTATTGCCGGCAAGAAAAATTATAAATTAACGCAGTTCAGCATCCCCTTTGGAATTGGTGCGGATTATGCCCTGGGAGAAGATATGCGGGTAGGACTTGAACTGGGTTACCGAAAATTATTTACCGATTACCTGGACGATGTGAGTACGGACTATGTGGATGAGACCCTGTTATTGAATGCAAGAGGACAAACCGCGGTGGACCTGGCTTACCGGGGAGATGAAATAGGAGCCGGTCACTATCCCCCGGCCAACAGTACCCGCGGAAACCCTGACAATAAAGACGGGTATTTTTATCTCGCGGTCACTTTTACTGTAAGGGCGATGTTTGATAAATACAAGAAGATCGCGGGTTTGCCTGCTTATAAAAGAGATAAAAAGGTTGGTTGTCCGGGAAGCCGTGTAAGGTAATCCCACTACATCCTTTCGCTTATTCCATGAGCTGTTCCAGGCGGGCCAGCTTTCCATCGCTGGTCATCCCTTCAATTACTACCCGAAAAGCTTTGCTGACATCATTGTTATAGAAAACAAGCACAGTCTTTTTCTTTAACGGTGTTAAACGAACCTGCGGGTTCCAGTAAATCGTGGTGCGTACATCTTTTTTCTCATGTTCTTTTTTAAAGCTTGCATAATTGGGTGAATAGAATTCACGGATCTCGCTATAACCAGTAACCACGTTATACGAAAGTCCTTTACCCGGTACCGCAGCCATATCATCACCTCTTCGCGTATAAATTGCAATAGCACCATTAGCTCCGTTGAAACCACCAAAAAAAGGAGGACGAAACACTTTGATATAGGCCACATCCGTAATCGGGATGCTTGCTACCATATCCGGCTGGGCAGGCACTTCATCAACAAATAACTGGGGGCTTCCTCCCCGCCACTGCAGGGAAGGAGTACCTCCCATTGCGTTATTGACCTGCAATCCCGCAACCTTGCCCTGCAGGTAATTGAAAATATTAAAGTAGGAAGCGCCCAGCCTGTCATTGACCAGGTCAAACTGCATTCCATCACCGCGGAAAAGACCCGAAGCATATCTTTCGTCCATCACTTCCAGCTGTGATTTAGTTTTTGCTGTTACCGTAACATTGCCCAACACCTTGCCTTCGTATAAATCAATTAACCGGTTAGCCTCACCTGCTAATAAATAATGACGCCAGGTTCCGGTTGTATCGGGCCGGATCGTTGAGAACAATCCACTGGCAGCTGCATTATAACGGGGCGGCGGCAGGCGGTTTCCCATAAAAGACACCGAAACATCATCAATACCTTTCTTTTTCATGAGTTGGTAATAGATCCGGACCGAATCAAATAAGACGATCGGTTCTTCAAAATATCCATTTGGCCTGATCGGTGTGAGTAATGTCTGGCCTTCTCCCTTTTTTGGTTTGATCAATAAAAAAATCCCGGCTGCTTCCCGCAATTGAGCAGGGGTGGCGCCATAGACCTGCCCGGTCAGATGCAGGTAAGCCGTATCACGGGGATAACGCAGGGCCGGCAGATTACCCTGAACCAGTTCTTCCCATTTTATCCTTCGCCAGCCATGCGTCAGCATAACGAGATCCAGATGCTGGCTTAGCATTTCATCATTTGAAGAAAAATAATAAGCGGGGTTATGCAGCCTGCCTTTTATTTCACTACTTAGTAGTAATTCGGAAACAATAGTCCTGCTGCTGTCCGTGTTAATACCTGCATCTGTAACCGCTACGGATAAATTAGCGACCAGGCTATCAGGAATTTCAACAATAATTTCATTCCGGGCCCTTTTACTTAAACCCCAGTGCTGAACATTCATCTCCGGCCGGAACACATATTCCCGGTTATTGATAAAACTGATCCTCTCCGCCAGGGGCACCCATTGTTTATTAAAAACGGTGATAACCAGGATGCCCGAAGGAAGATCCTGTACAGGGATAATAAGTTTTGCCTGGCCAGACAGTATATCACGACCGACTTTAAATACCAGTTGCTGGTTCATCGTGCCGGTAATATGGATACTATCAAAACCCGCAAGCGGGCTGGCCTGGATCAATACCTGTTTCTTATTTCCTGACATGGAAACCTGCAGCGCAATCCCATGTTCCCGGACAACGGGTAATGCCGTTGTGTCAATTTTTCCTTTCTCATCTTTCCATCGGGCATAATATGTTTCGCCAGCGCCCGGAACCATGAAAAAATAACCCATACCATCATGTATTGTCCGCAGGCTATCGATAATTATACCCCGGCTGTTTTGCACCACACCCTTTACCTGTACCGGATGTCCCCATTGATCATTGGACTTGAATGCAATTTTATTTTTTACGCCAGCCACGAGTTCGCCACCTTCCGGAAAAAACTGCAGGTTTGCTTTTACTGCCGGGACGGTTTTCGCCGCAAGATCCTTTAAAAGCTGAACAGGGATATCCCGCTGGTATAAAAAGGCCGAATCGAAATTCAGCATCCATTTGGTATAAGCCCTTACCCGCAGGTAACTGCCTTTATAATCCATAGGTACCAGGAACTGTCCGTTACTTGCAGCATCTACGATCGGGTATACACTGTGCAATAGCAGGTTCCCTTTCTCGTCGGTCCAGTCAACATAGAAATTCTTGCTCTCATTAGCTGGTAAAACAGCGTTCATCAGGTAAGCCTTGAACCAGATCGTTTCGCCGGGCGCGTACAAGGATTTATCATAATGCAGGTGGCATCTTTCCTGGCTGTATTTTTCTGAATAAATAGCCAGGACAGAATCGATTTGCTGCGAATGAATTCCTTTTAGGAAAAAGATGAGATAAGCCACGCAAAGGAAAGGGCGCAGGAAATATTTTTTATGACTAAGTTGGAAAGGCATAGGATTCTAAGGTAAGCAAGAAACCCTAATGCACTTGAAAGGAAAACTTAAAAGACCAAAAAGTTCAAGAACCTTCAAACCGGCTTTTCGTTTACATATTTACCGCTACATATTTCTCCGGTACTGTCCTCCCACTTCATATAAAGCATGGGTAACCTGTCCCAATGAACAGTACTTGACCGTTTCCATCAATTCAGCGAACAAATTTCCATTGTTTATGGCTACGGTTTGCAGTTGTTTTAACATGGCTGCTGATTTTTCCCCGTTTCTTTTCCAGAATGCTTCCAGGTTTGAAATCTGCTGTTCTTTTTCTTCAGGGGTGCTACGGATCACTTCACCCGGAATGATGGTTGGACTACCTTTTTTATTCAGGAAAGTATTGACACCGATCAACGGCAGTTCTCCGGTATGCTTTTGATGTTCGTAGTACAGGCTTTCTTCCTGTATCTTATTTCGCTGGTACATTCTCTCCATGGCGCCCAGCACACCGCCCCTCTCTGTTATACGATCAAACTCGGCCAATACGGCTTCCTCAACCAGGTTGGTTAATTCTTCGATGGCAAAGCTACCCTGGTTAAAATTCTCGGTTTTAGCCGTACCTAATTCCCGGTTAATGATCAGCTGTATTGCCATGGCCCGGCGCACACTTTCTTCTGTTGGCGTGGTGATCGCCTCGTCATAAGCGTTTGTATGAAGGGAATTGCAGTTGTCATAGATCGCATACAGGGCCTGGAGGGTGGTGCGGATATCATTGAAATCAATTTCCTGCGCATGCAAACTACGGCCTGATGTCTGGATATGATATTTTAACACCTGGCTCCGCTTATTGGCCTTGTATTTATACTTCATGGCCTTGGCCCAGATGCGGCGGGCTACCCGCCCGATTACGCTGTATTCCGGGTCCATCCCATTGCTGAAGAAGAATGAAAGATTGGGTGCAAACTCATCAATCTGCATGCCCCGGCTCAGGTAATATTCCACATAGGTAAATCCATTGGCCAGGGTAAATGCAAGCTGGCTGATTGGATTGGCGCCCGCTTCCGCGATATGATAGCCGCTGATGGAAACCGAATAGAAATTCCTGACTTTTTGCTCAATAAAATATTCCTGCACATCGCCCATCAGTTTCAGGGCAAATTCAGTTGAAAAAATACAGGTATTCTGGGCCTGGTCTTCCTTTAAAATATCTGCCTGCACGGTTCCCCTCACCTGCTGTAAAGCAGTTTGCCGGCATTGTTGATATATGTCAGGAGGCAAAACTTCGTCCCCGCTCAAACCCAGCAATTTTAATCCCAGCCCATTATTTCCATCCGGTAAAATACCTGGAAAAGAAGAATTATGATAACGGGGAGCAGGTAAATCCTTATACTTTGCTGCAATTTTATTATTGACTTCATCCCAAAGACCCAGCTCCGTGATCTTTTTTTCACATTGCTGGTCAATGGCGGCATTCATGAAAAAAGCCAGCAACATGGGAGCCGGTCCATTGATCGTCATGGAAACGGAGGTCTTTGGATCGCAGAGATCAAACCCGCTGTATAATTTTTTGGCGTCATCAACCGTGGCAATGCTCACACCGCTGTTCCCGATCTTACCATAGATATCCGGGCGATGACCAGGATCTTCCCCGTATAATGTTACACTATCGAACGCCGTGGACAATCGCTTGGCCGGCTGATCCATGGATACATAGTGAAACCTCCTGTTGGTTCGTTCGGGTCCGCCTTCGCCGGCAAACATCCGCGTGGGATCTTCGCCTTCCCTCTTTAAAGGAAATGAGCCTGCTGTAAAAGGGAAATGGCCGGGTACATTTTCCTGAGCCTGCCAGCTAAGTATGTCTCCCCAGTCTTTGTACTTGGGCATTACCACTTTGGGAATCCTGGTCCCTGACAGGCTTTTGGAAAACATCGCCATGCGAATGGTTTTATCCCGGACCGTGTATTCATAATAATCCTTCTGGTATTCTTTGATTTTCTCCTCCCAGTTTTGAATGAGTTTTCGGCTGACAGGAGTAAGTTGTTCCTGGTAAAAATTAATTTGCTCCTGTATAACCTGTTCCAAATTTTCGCGGGAAGAAATTTTCGGATTATTCCGAATGGTTTCCAGCACCCCGTTAAGCTGGTATAATTTCGAGGCAATGGCGGACTGATCTTTTACCAACTGATCGTATTGCCGGTTGTTTTCGCTGATCTCACTCAGGTAACGGGTACGGTTAGCGGGTATGATGGATTGGGATACACTGGCGGTTTTCGCGAAACGGTAATCCCCGAATTCCACCCTGGTTTTATTTTGGATTTTCTGCAGCAGCAAACTGAATAGTCGATTCATCCCATCGTCGTTGAATTTGCTGGCCATGGTACCAATGATGGGCAAAGCTTCATCTTTCGCTGTCCAGAGGCTATGATTTCTTTTATATTGCTTTTTCACATCGGCTAAGGCATCCAGGGCCCCCGCCTTATCGAACTTATTAATACAAACCAGGTCTGCATAATCCAGCATATTGATCTTCTCCAGTTGCGAAGCCGCCCCGTATTCCGGTGTCATCACATACATGCTGACATCGCAATGATCCAGGATGGAAGCATCGCTTTGGCCCACCCCGGCACTTTCCAGGATAATAAAATCAAAGCCTGATGCTTTACAGATATCAATGGCTTCCTGTACCGCACCACTTAGGGACGTATTATCATCACGTGTAGCCAGGCTGCGCATATAGGCGCGGGGATGGGAAATCGCATTCATCCGGATCCGGTCACCCAACAGGGCGCCGCCTGTTTTTTTCTTGGATGGATCCACCGAAACAACTGCAATGGTTTTATCGGAGAAATTATGGAGAAACCGGCGCACGATCTCATCCGTTACCGAAGATTTACCGGCGCCACCGGTGCCGGTAATACCTAAAACAACGGACTCCCCCCCACCTGTCCCGGAGAGGGAAGCTTTTTCAATTTCCGCTATCATTTTTTTTTCGGGACGCCGGGCATGCCTGCCCTGTAACAACGGATCAGCATTCAATTCATCCTCCCTTAAAGAAGATTCATCAACTGGTAATCCCTCCTTCACACCGGCTTCAGCCAACGTTATTTTTCTCGCGATCTTTCTAATATCTTTTACCTCACCTAATGGCAATTGACCATTCCATTTCTTGGATGCTTCCCAAAATTCAGACTGCTGATCCACACCTTCCCTACCAGGAGAGGTTGGGAG
>DASUMO010000260.1:0-15219 GCA_036277695.1 Chitinophagaceae bacterium | reverse complement strand
TTTATTATCGCAACAGGTTTGCAGTTATGCTGATTGCAACCTGCAATCCATTAGCTTTGTCTGAAGCTATTAAATGAATGAACTGATTATGAAATCCCTTTTAGTCTTCGCCTCATTATGGACATGGCTCTTTTCTTTTTCACAGCCGCCCCAACAGGCACATTATAAGATCTACGACACAAAGGCAAAAGAGCTTACAAGCATTGAAAAGATAGCCGGCGATTGTGCTGCTGCCGATATACTCTTTTTTGGAGAAGAACATAATGACAGTACCGGGCATTGGCTGGAGGCTGAAATTTTTAAAGTGCTGCACCAGCGCTATGGAGATAACCTGGCCCTAAGTATGGAAATGTTTGAAACCGATTGCCAGCTTGTGGTCAATGAATACCTGTCCGGCTTTATCAGTGAAGATCGTTTTACAAAGGAAGCCCGGGCCTGGACCAACTATAAAGATTATAAGCCACTGGTTGAATTTGCCAAACAAAATAAGCTGGCTCTGATTGCCGCGAACCCCCCCAGGCGTTATGTGAATATGGTCAGCCGCAAAGGCATGAAGTCGCTTGACAGTTTGCCCAGGGCCTCGAAAAAATTCCTGCCAGACCTTCCTTATGATACAGCCACGGGCAGGTATCGCGAAAAATTTATGGGTTTTATGCGGGGCGGAAGCCCGGGTACCGGCAATCCCCGTATTTTATACAGCCAGAGCCTATGGGATGCAGGTATGAGCAATAGTATATACCAGTTCTGGAAAAAGAACAAACGTAAAAAGATCTTTCACCTGGCGGGTCGATTCCACTGCGATGAGAAACTGGGCATCATTACCCAATTGCAAAACCGGAAACCGGGTTTACGAATTTTAAACATTAGTTGTTTCAGCGATAGTACATTCCTTAATCCTAACTGGGAAAAGTTCAGTCATCTGGGGGATTATGTTATCATTACAGACCCTGGTCTTAAAAGGAGCTATTAAGGCATAAGATGGTGAATGGTGAATCGTGAGTCGTGAATGGTGAATGGTGAGAAAAGCTGCTAGCTTCCAGCTGCGAGCCTATTTGCATTTTGACTTTTGCATTTTGCCTTTTGCAAGTTTTCAATCAGCGAAAAACCTGGATTAACGTAACAACAGCTCACAAGGTTTTAAACCCGTGTGTTTTTTAAAGGCGGTAGAAAAATGGGAGATGGAAGAATAACCCAGCATCAGGGAAACTTCGGTAACGCTTAAACCTTTCTCATATAAAAGGTATTTGGCATGTTCCATTCGCTGGCTTTGGTAAAAATCAAATACGGTGGTACCGAACAATTCCTTGAACCCTTTTTTCAGGTAGCATTCGTTGATGGCTACTTTGCGGCTTAGTTCCTTGATGGTAATCGGCTCGCCGATATGCTGGATCAGTAATTCGCGGGCCTTCACGATTTTTTCCCGGTCGGCTTCGTTGGCCAGGAACTTGCAATTGATCGTATCAATCTCTTTTTCCCCCAACATGCAATCCAGGCTATAGAGCAGGAGCATCTGGGTTTGGGCGTTGATATAAATATTCTCAAAACTGCCGGAATAAGTATGGTTGAGCACTCCTTCCAGCACGTTCCGGGTTTTTCCACAAAGCGGGAGGATCTTGGTAAAGGAAGAACGATGTTCAAAATTCAGGATATCGTCGGTTAACAGGGCATTCCCTTTCCGGGGTTTGATAAACTGGCTGAGGTGGGCGGGTGAAAAACGAAAACTGACCACATCCACACTGTCCACCCTTTCCATACAGTTTTTTGAAGCGCCGAACTGGCATTGATCGCATTCCGTATCTTTTTTCCGGCAGTACACATTGCCGCTTACACAGAAACGAAGCTCCAGGTAGTTTTCGGCAGGTTCGGTTTTTTTGTAATGATAGATCATCATCCCGGTATCCTCAATGGACCATTGGGGGTGCCGGCTAAAGCGTTTGATGGCATATTGAACCGAGCCGGGGATCTGCTGTTCTCTTTCCTGCAGTAAAATCAACTGGTCCTGCATAAAAGTTTGACGATAGGCCAGTGCTAATATATCCGGGGGATTATGCATGATCAAAATGCAAATGTAAGTCCTGGCCGGCATTTCGATGGTGTAACTTGGAATGATCTTCGTCAGTTCTTTGTCATGATCTCTATCAACTAACTCACCTCTTCCTATCATATCCCGACCCATTTCGCGGGTCATAATAGCCAGAAATTCCTGAAGCCCTGACATTTAACAGACTAGGCCAAAAAAAATTCGGTTTTTACCCGTAACGATTACCTTTGCGCATCTCCTTTCGCCCCGGCGAGGGGTTTTTCGTAATACAACTTCATGATTCACCCGCATACATACATTCACCCGAATGCAAAGCTGGCTACAAACGTAAAAGTGGACCCCTTTACCGTTATTCACCAGGATGTGGAAGTGGGTGATGGTACCTGGATTGGCTCCAATGTTACGATCATGGAAGGAGCGAGGATTGGCAAGAATTGCAGGATCTTTCCGGGGGCGGTTATTGCAGCCATACCGCAGGACCTGAAATTCCAGGGCGAATATTCCAATGTATATATCGGTGATGGTACTACGATCCGGGAATTTGTAACCATTAACCGGGGTACCAAGGACCGGGAAAAAACGGTGATCGGCAAGAACTGCCTGATCATGGCCTATTGCCATTTTGCCCACGACTGTATTGTGGGAGATAACTGCATTATGAGTAATAACAGTCAGGTAGCCGGTCACGTGACGATCGGCGACTGGGCCATAATCGGGGGCATGTGCGCTGTACACCAGTTTGTCAATATCGGGCGCCATACTTTTTTAAGCGGGGGGTCCCTGGTAGGGAAAGATGTGCCACCTTATATTAAAGCAGCCAGGAATCCGCTAAGCTATGCCGGGGTGAATTCCATCGGTTTAAAAAGAAGAGGGTTTACCGTAGACAAGATTAATCATATCCTGGATATTTACCGGGTACTCTATAATAAAAACCTGAACACTTCGCAGGCAATCGAGTTCCTGGAAGAAGAATTCCCGGCTACCGATGAAAGAGACGAAATTGTAACCTTTATCCGCGAATCCCAAAGGGGCATCATTAAACGCTTCACCAAAAACAGTGTGGATGAAGATATCGCTGACTGATGCGGGCAAACGCTTCAACCGCGACTGGATCTTTCGCCATTTTACCTATAGTTTTGAAACAGGGTTTTCCTATGCAATAACAGGACCCAATGGTTCTGGCAAAAGCACCTTACTACAGGCATTATCCGGCTCTCTGCACCTGAATGAAGGAATAATTACCTATACGGACGGCACCTGGCAGGCGGAGGAAGTACCTGCAAATCCCCCCTTAAAAAATCAACCTAAAGAAATTCCCGGCGAATCTATTTACAAACAGGTATCTCTTTGTGCCCCTTACCTGGAACTGGTAGAAGAAATGACTGCCCTTGAATTCCTGGAATTTCACCAGGGATTTAAACCATTCCTGCCCGGCATAACAACGGATTCGGCCCTGGCAGCCGTAGGTTTGCACAAAGCCTTACACAAACAGATCCGGTTTTTTTCTTCAGGCATGAAGCAACGGATCAAACTGGCTCAATGCATTTTTTCCAATACAGCAATTGTTTTACTGGATGAACCCTGCACTAACCTGGATGCAGCCGGAATCAGCCTCTACAACCAACTGATCGCCGACTATTGTAAAAAAAGACTGGTGATCGTCAGCTCCAACGATCACCAGGAATATGCTTTCTGTGAGAAAAAGCTCAATATTACCGACTGGAAATAATCATTCTTTTTCGTCTTTCGCCGCCCTGTATGAATAGACTCTTTTTACAACCTTTTTCGGCTTTCCCTTATCGTCATATTCGGTCCTTTGTGTCCAGTTGCCCTGCTCGTCATGGGCATCATAAGTATAGGTCGTCACTTTAGTGGTCGTAGAATCCTTGGTAACATTCGTTCTTGATACTTCCACCTGTTCGCCTTTTTCATTATACTTCATGGCACTCGAGGATTTCACCTTTCCAACACTGTCTTTTAGTGTAAATGCCACCTGTCGCTTGTCCTCATACTTCGTTTCACCCTCCTGCCTGAAAACACTGTCCTTATCATATTCTTTCCATGTTAGCACCTGGCCGTATTCATTTTGGGTGATGTTCGTATAATACTTGTCCAGCTTTCCTGTCGAATCAAAAGCCTGGGCCAGGATATATTGCCCTTTATCATCCTGTTCCGTATTAAAGGAGCCCGATGACTTCCCGTCTCTTGTATCTTTTGATCCTTTCCACATACCGTTTTCATAACGGGTAAACACGGATTCGGATTTTACCGTACCCTTACTGTCCCGCTCGCTGTATTTTGTACCATTCCCATCTTCATTGTACTCGGCCACTCCAATACAGCAGGAATCCATTTCACCCGGCTTACCGCTACTGTCAACTTTATAGGGTGTTTCTTCAAAGGAAGCCACACTACCTTTTAGATTTTCCAGTACAAGATCGCTGTGAACGCTTTTCTTTTCGGCTGATTCTTTGGTTTCTGAATTGTTACAGGCAGACAGCAATACCAATAGCCCCGCCCCGATTAGGGAGATTCTTTTCATTTGTGGTTCGATTTAGATTTAAAAAATTAGGGCAGATTAAGGTGGCTTCTAAGGGGGAGAATGACCTAATGTACAGAGAATTACCAGAATGGCAAAAAAAGCCCCCGTGCAAATAAATAAGTTAAGCAGACTATGCCCATGAGCAGTATTGTGACAAACGGGGTCCTTTATGCATCCTGATTTACTAACTTACCCTGGTGAAAACAACCGCCCCTCATAATAAATCCGAGTTATGGCATAGTGATAAACTATTTGCCATAGACTTTGCCGGATACCAGTTATCCAATCATAGTTTCCCGCGGCATTTTCACGATCATTATGTAATCGAATTAGTCCTGGCCGGCGCAGATCATTTTTATTGCGAGGGAAAAATGTATACCGCCGGGACCGATCATCTGGTATTGATCAACCCCGGTGAAGTGCATACAGGCAGTACTATTGAAGGCGTTTCTTTGCACTATGTAAGTCTATATCCTGGACCCCAAACCCTGCGGGAGGTGGCTGAATGCCTGGGTATATATTTACCAGCGGATTTTTGTTTCAGCCAGCCCGTACTTAGCGCAGCTACCCTTGCAAAAAGATTCAGGCGGTTTTTTCAATCTTTTCAAAAGGATGGTCCCCAAATGGAGCAGGAAGAATTATTTTATTCCTGTATGAGTAGCTTATTACAAAAAACCGGAAGGGAAAAGGCCTTCCTTCGGGGTTCGCATTCACGCGACCCGCGGGTCAATTTATTGGTCGACTACCTGCGTACCCATTACAAAGAAGATATTTCATTGCAACAAATGGCGGCACTGGTAAGTCTCAATCCTTTTCACCTGGTAAGATTGTTCCACCGCTGCATAGGAATCACTCCCTATGAATATTTATTGATCACACGAATTGAACAGGCCAAGCTTTTACTCCGGCAGGGATACCAGGTGCAGCAAGCTGCGCTGGCGGCGGGTTTTTATGACAGCTCCCATCTCTACCGTTTGCTCCGAAAATTTGGCAGCATATCCCCCAAATCTTTCCTTTCGTCTAAAGGTCAATATTGTACAATTTTTACTGCTTCTTAAAGCTTTGCTTTGTAAAAAAATTGCCATGATAAAATATAGTATAACCGCCCTGCTGCTCCAACTTATTTCCTGCTGGGCTATTTCCCAAAATAATTACCAGGAGATCAGCCTCCCCGAACTCATGAAGAATATCATGCACGGGGAAAAAGATTACCTGATCCTGGATGTGCGTACAAAGGGTGAATACCATGATTCCCTCACCAGTGGCAAACACCTGAATATCGGCCGCATCAAAGGGGCTGTCAATATTCCATTGCAGGACCTGCAAAGGGACAGCAATGCTTTAAAAGCACTGGATGCGCATAAAGACAAAAACATTTATGTCATCTGTTCCCATAGCTATCGCAGCCGCACCATCTCCAACCTCCTGCTCAGAAACGGGTTTACAAAGATCACCAATGTGCAGGGCGGAATGTCGGAATGGTACCGGGATTTTGATGGATTAAAGCCTTTTGCACCCGTTATGCTGGAAAAAAATATTCCCTACCCCAATATTTCCCCCGCCGAACTTTTTGAAAAAATGAAGAAAAAAGAAGAGATCGTATTTATTGGTTTTAAAAATGCGCCCCGGGGGTTTTTTGATACTATTATTACAAAGCTTTATAACTATTTTCCCGATTTTAAGAATACCATTTATTTCCGGGCTGTTGATTCGGCTGCTGTACTGAACAAGGCAAGGGAACTGCAGGGAAAAACGATCGTCACATTCAATACTATCGGTATGGGAGGCGGTGAAATGGCGGCCTGGCTCACCCAAAACCACATTCCCCATGTCAATTACCTGGTAGGCAACCTGGCCGGCTTTTTTGAATACATGGCCAATTACCAGGATGCAGAAAAAAAGGAAAAATATTTTACAGTCAAAAGCGGTATCGAATTCTATTCAGGACTCAGTCTTTGCAGGGCGCTGGAAAAAAACAAAGCGATCCGGCTGGTTGATCTCCGGCATGACACGCTTTTTGCCAAAACAACTACCGGCACCAAGATCTCCTATAAGAAGCTGAAAGGCGCTGTCAACTTTCCCTTTTACAAAACTGCGGAAGAATTTGCCAGCCAATTTCCGGATAAAAGCAAGGAATATGTTTTGCTGGGACAACAGAATTATGTAGGCATCGAACTCGCCAACGAACTGGTAAAGAAAGGTTATAAGGTCGGATGGCTGATAGGCGGAAATGAACGCTGGGAATGGTATACCAATAATATTCCCGCGTTTAGTTGTAAAGACTATTTTGAAAAATAACCCATCTATGAAAATCCCCCTATTGTGTGCCCTGGTGTTAAGCACCTGCCTTTGTATGCAGGGACAAAGTTCCGCCGATAGCAATTTTGTGACCATGATTACATCGGCCAACTGGATGCCCGATGGCCAGGCCCTCTTGCTTTCGATAGTTAAATTTGACAAAACCAGGAAATCACCCCCTGTTTCAAAAGGATTTACCTATCATTTACAGAGAAATAAATTGGAGCCCCTGGATTTTGAAGGAGCCGGACGCGCTGCCTCCCCTGATGGAAAAAAACTGGTATTTGTAAAAACCAAGGAAAATAATAAGGGTGATATTTACCTCTTCGACCTGGCTGCAAAAATGGAATCGGCCCTGGTGGTGGATACGTTTCACAAATTTGCCCCGGGTTGGTCGCCGGATGGTAAAAAGATTGTTTATAACCGGGAATCAAATGGCAGGGGCCAGCATTCCACTATCGAGATCTGCGTGGTGGATATTGCTACCGGGTCGGTAAAACAGATCACTGAAAGTGGAAAACATAAAAGTTATAGTCCGGTATGGGCTCCGCAGGGTGACAGGATCGTTTATTATTTTGAAAAAGGGGACAACCGCGACCAGGTCTGGCTTACCGATGCGATTGGAAGTTTTCACAGGAACCTTACCAATGATACCAGCTCGCATAATTATTATCCTTCCTGGATTGATGAGAATACCATTGCTTATACGCGTGCCCCCAACCATATCATGCTCATGAATCCCGATGGCAATAATCGCAGGAAACTGGAAGGGATACAATCCTTCCAGTTAAAATATAACCCTGCTACCAAACAGGCAGTTTATATTACCCAACGCCCCGAAAGCAAGCTTATATTATTTAATTGGAAAACGAAAACGAGCAAGGTATTACTGGAACAGTCTGCACTAAAAGACCTGTTGTGAAACTTGTTTGGATGACTCGCGGATAAAGGTCAGCGCTGACTGGCGATTAGCAGGTTTAAGTCGGTATACTTGAGGTCAAAGCGCTCGCTGAGATAAAAATTGGTCAGCGAACCCTTGAATAAATAAATCCCGCTGCGAAGATGCACCTGGTGCCAGACCAGGTTTTCAAAACCACCATCTTCTCCTGCTTCCAGCAACAAGGGCATGAGTACATTGCTGATAGCCTGCGAAGCCGTGCGGGCAAAACCAGAGGGAATATTGGGTACGCAATAATGAATGACCCCATATTTCATGAAAATAGGATGCTCATGTGAAGTGATCTCCGAAGTTTCGAAACAGCCGCCCCGGTCAATGCTAACATCGATTACCACTGCTCCCGGCCGCATATTACTCACCATTTCTTCCGTAACCACCATGGGAGTCCGGCCACTTTCCGAACCCAGGGCTCCCACGGCCACTTCACAGGTTTTTAACTGCTTGGACAGCATCCGCGGTTCTATAACGGAGGTCCATAGCCGATGTCCTATATTATTTTGCAAGCGCTTTAATCGATAGACGCTATTATCAAAAACTTTTACCGAGGCGCCTAATGCCAGGGCCGCCCTGGCAGCATATTCACCCACAATGCCGGCCCCGATGATGATCACTTTGGTAGGGGCAATCCCGGAAATACCTCCCAACAGCACCCCTTTGCCATGATTGGCAGAACCCAGGTACTGGGCAGCGATAAGCATAACGGCACTGCCGGCAATCTCACTCATGCTCCGGACAATGGGATAAGAGTCACTATCGTCTTTTAGGTTCTCAAAAGAAATAGCAGTGATTCTTTTTTCCATCATTTTTTCCAGCAATTCCGCTTTCAGAATGGAGAGATGGATGGGCGAGATGATGACCTGGTTTAGTTGTAACAGGGGCAGGTCTTCGTCGATCACCGGGGCGCTTTTCACCAATATGGGAGCTTTGAACACCTCGGCTCTTTCATATACTATTTTTGCCCCCGCCTCACTATAATCTTTATCCCTGAAATGGGCAGCTTCTCCTGCATTATGTTCGATGACAACCTGGTGACCGTTGCTGACTATTACGCTGACTGCATCCGGGGTAAGCGCGATACGATTCTCCTGGAATGCAATTTCTTTCGGGATACCAATATACATTTGAGAGCCCTTGGGTTTGATATCCAGGGTCTCTTCCAGGGTTTCGTAGCTGAAGGACGTGCTTATCTTGGGTTTGTGCTGGCTCATCTGTTGGTTCCAAAGTTAGATGGCCGATACCAGGTATTGTCGCAACTTGTGCGCAAGCCTAAGCTTTGACAAACCCGGGCGGCGAAGAATTCAAAAATAACTAATTCCCTTCGATCTGCAGCTTTCTTGTTTGGTTATCCAGCACTTCAATATGGAGATGTACGGTATTATCCGGGAAAAGCCCGGGGGCTTTTTCGGGCCACTCGACCAGGCAAATATGATCACTGTACAAACAATCTTCCACCCCGGCCTGCAGGGCCTCCTCTTCATCTTTGAGCCGGTAAAGATCGATATGGAAGATCTTTTTCTCCTTCCCCTTATCATCAAATACATATTCATTGACGATGGAAAAACTGGGGCTTCCCACAATATCTTTTACCGCCTTCACATCACAAAGTGCATGGATAAATGTGGTTTTCCCGGCTCCCATGGCCCCGTGAAAAGCGATCACCCGGCGATCCCCTATTGCCTGCCAGCATGATTTTGCAACCTCGTTGATATTTGCCTTTGAAAAGGTCCACTGCATGCGCAAAGTAAAACCGCTGTTCCGAACCCTGCAAAAAATACTGACTGTTAAATCCGCTGGTTTTAGCAACATGGTTGTGAACATAATGAAACCCAAACAACCTTAGCCCCGGCCTGTTTGTTAATTTTACAGTATGGAAAAAGTTCAATGGAAAGTTGAGGGGATGGATTGCAATACCTGTGCTATTAACATCCATAAATACCTGGAAAAACAGGGGATGAAGAATGTAAAAGTGAATTTTGCCACAGGTGATGTCATCTTTGATACAGATAATAAAATCGCGGAAGAAAAGCTTAGCCAGGGTATTACCGGTTTGGGATATAAAGTGGTGGATGAGAAACTGGCCCACAATGGCCATCCTGGTCATGATCATGAGGATGATGGAGACCGTGCTTTACTAAAAACCCACTTACACCGGTTTTGGTTTTGTTTTCCCTTCACGGCAGCATTAATGCTGCACATGATACCGGGGGTTGAAATTCATTTCCTCATGAATCCCTGGGTTCAGCTGGCGCTGACCATCCCGGTATATGTGGTGGGGATGAGTTTCTTTGGGAAAAGCGCCTGGAAAAGTATCCGGAACGGCATGCCGAATATGAATGTGTTGATTGCCATCGGCGCAACGGCAGCTTTTATATATAGTTTATATGGTACGCTGACCGGGCAGGCCCAGCAATACATGTTTTATGAAACAGCCGCTACCATCATTACACTGGTATTCCTGGGTAACTACCTGGAAGATGCTTCGATCGCATCGACCCAAAGAGAGCTGAAGAAATTGGTCAAATCCCAAAAACTGATGGCCAATATGATCGCCTTTGATGACCAGCACAAGGAGCAGATTTTCCATGTCGAGAATACCATGCTCAGGGTAGGCGATCTTATTTTGATCAAAAGCGGGGAACAGGTACCCATTGACTGTAAAATTCTCTGGGGTGATGCACATGCCAATGAGGCGATCATTACCGGGGAGAGCATGCCGGTTAGAAAAAATCCAAAAGATATACTGATCGGGGGTAGCCTGTTGACCGATGGAACAGTCAAAGCCCAGGTTACAGCTGTGGGAAATGATACGGTCCTGTCCGGTATTATTAACCTGGTAAGGCAGGCCCAGGGCGAAAAACCCCCGGTACAAAAACTGGCTGATAAGATCAGTGCAGTCTTTATCCCGGTTGTTCTGGTCATAGCAATACTTACACTCATTATCACCTGGCTTGTGCTAAAGGATTTTACCCCTGCATTGATGCGCAGTATTGCCGTACTGGTTATCGCCTGCCCCTGTGCGATGGGTTTGGCCACACCAGCGGCTATTGCAGTGGGATTGGGAAGAGCAGCCCGTTCCGGTATACTTTTCCGCAATGCTACCAGTCTTGAATTATTCAAGGATATCAAACAGGTAGTATTTGATAAAACAGGCACCCTGACTACGGGGCGTTTCAGGATAGAAAGCAGCGGGATTGTTGCCTCCTCCATGGATGAAGAGTATTTCAGGCGGATTGCTTATTCACTGGAAAAATATTCCAACCATCCTATTGCCCGTGCCATTACGACTGAATGGAAGACAAGCCAGGAGATTAGTTGGAAAAAAATTGAAGAAATAAAAGGCCAGGGTATGCAGGCCACGGATAAAGAGGGTAATACCTATTCTGCTGGTTCCTTTAAGTTCGCTGCAGGATTAATCCCCGATGAACATCATAATGTTTACCTGTTACGCAATGGGGAATACCTTGGATGGATTGATGTGGCCGATGAAGTAAGACCCGAGGCAAAACCAGTCATTGATTACCTGCATAAGCGCGGAATCAAAACCATCTTGCTCACAGGCGACAGAAAGGAAAAAAGTGAAGAGCTGGCAGCCCGCCTGGGAATAGAAACGGTATTTGCCGAACAAACTCCCCAACAAAAATTGGAAAAGGTCGGCGAATTCACGGCGTCCGCACCAACCGCTATGGTGGGCGACGGAATAAATGATGCCCCGGCCTTGGCCAAAGCCACAATTGGTATTTCTATGAATGATGCTTCCCAGATTGCAATGCAAACGGCACAGGTTGTATTGATGAACCAGGGATTGAAAAAACTGCCGGCTGCCCTGGGGCTGGGAAGGCATACTTACATTACCATCAAACAAAACCTGTTTTGGGCCTTTGCCTATAATGTAGTCGCCATCCCTGTAGCCTTCCTTGGTTTTTTAACCCCCACTTTTGGCGCCCTGGTCATGGGACTGAGTGATGTTGTGTTGGCAATTAATTCGGTGAGATTGTTTGTGAAAAAAGTAGAGTGATCGGGAATGGTGAGTCGTGAGTCGTGAGTGGTGCCTTCAACTATTTATTATTTCTTAGCTTTAAAAAACCTTATAACTATGTTTCTCGGGTTAGAACATACAAAACTTGATGTATTCAAGGTAACAAGGGAATTTGTCCTTGCATGTTATCAATTACCGATTTCATTCCCCATAGAAGAGAAATTCGGAATGATCTCCCAGGTCAGGAGAGCTGCTTTATCCGTCCATCTCAATTTAGCAGAAGGTTGCTCAAGAAAATCGGAGTCCGGGCGCAAACGTTTCTATGAAATTGCCCGTGGTTCAATTATAGAAATAGATACTGCACTGGATATTGCGATAGAACTGGGATCTGTGACAAAACAACAATCTCAAGGATTAGGCGATTTGATGATCCGCAGTTTTCAGATGATCTCAAAAATGATTTCATGAAATCCGATTCTCTTCCTCACGATTCACGACTCACGATTCACGATATTCTCCATCAATATTGGGGGTTCCCAGCTTTTCGTCCGCTGCAGGAGGAAGTCATTCAGTCCGTGCTGGCAGGGCAGGATACACTGGCGTTAATGCCTACGGGCGGGGGAAAATCCTTATGTTACCAGGTACCCGCGATGGTTCTCCCGGGCCTATGCCTGGTTATATCACCACTGATCGCGCTGATGAAGGACCAGGTAGAAAACCTGCGCCGGAAAAACATCACAGCTTTTGCCATTTATTCCGGCATGAGTCGCAAAGAAGTCATCAATGTTTTGAAAGTTGTTACAGAAAGTAACTGCAAATTCCTTTATGTATCTCCTGAAAGAATAGAAACAGCCTTATTCAAAGAATACCTGCCGGGCATGGGTGTTCAATTGATCGCCGTTGACGAAGCACATTGTATTTCACAATGGGGTTATGATTTCCGGCCGCCTTATTTACGGATCGCAGCCTTACGCGAAGAGCTGAAGGGCGTACCGGTGTTGGCCTTAACGGCATCGGCAACAGCAGCAGTGCAACAGGATATTTGTGATAAGCTCAGCTCTCCCGACTCCCCTACGGCCTCCCATCTGACTCCCCTCCCAGGGAGGGGAGAGCATTCGCCCCAGGACGAAAGACTTTCTATTGGATGGAAAATCTTTCGGCAGTCTTTTGAAAGACCTAATCTTTCCTATAGTGTCTTCAGGGTGGATGCAAAGATCAACAAGATCCAGGAAATCCTGGCAAAGGTGCCCGGCACGGCCATTATCTATTGCAAAAGCAGGAAGCGAACCAAAGAGATCAGTGATCTTTTACAACTGCAACAGATCTCTTCTGATTATTACCATGCCGGATTGGGCAGCGAAGAAAGAAACCGCAAACAGGAAGAATGGATCAGGGGCCAGACAAGAGTGATCGTATGTACCAATGCATTCGGTATGGGAATCGATAAACCGGATGTTCGTGTAGTCATTCATGCAGACCTCCCCGATTGCCTGGAAAATTATTACCAGGAAGCTGGCCGGGCCGGGCGAGATGGAAAGCGATCCTATGCCGTATTATTATTTGACGAAAAAAGCCTGGCCGAACTCCAGGAACTTTCCACGCTTCGCTTCCCCTCACAACAGGATATCCGGGCGGTTTACCAGGCCGTCGTCAATTATCTCCAGTTGCATCCCGGCGAAGGCGGCGGAGAATATTATGATTTCGATATGGCCGATTTCATCAAGAAATTTAACCTCAACTCCCACACCGCGCTCTATGCATTAAAATCATTGGAACAGGAAGGATGGATGGCATTTAACGAGCAGGTATTCCTGCCTTCCTTTGCGGGATTTACAGCCACCAAAGACTGGCTATACCGTTTTGAGTTGGAAAATCCCTCCCTGGAACCTTTGATCAAAACCCTGTTAAGGGCCTATGGAGGAATTTTTGATCAGCCCGTTGCTATTTCTGAAAAAATGCTGGCGGGCCTGGTACGGACAGATGAATCATCAATTAAACAACAATTATCACAACTACATCAGGCCGGGATCATGGAATACAGGCCCCAAAAAGACAAGCCACAATTACTGGTCTTACGCAGTCGTGTACGGACAGAAGAGCTTTCCTTAAACATGGTGGCAATAGCGAGGCGGAAAGAAGAATTTGAAAAAAGGATCCGCGCCATGACCGGTTATGTAAAAGAAAGCCGGGAATGCAGGAGCCGCCTGATTGGCGGTTATTTTGGTGATAAGAATATACCTACCTGCGGGATCTGTGATAATTGCCTTTCACAAAAACAAACGACCCTCAGCAAAGAAGAATTCAACACATTGCATCACCGTATCCTGAACATGGTCAAATACGAGCAATTAAAAGCATCGGACCTTGTGCATAAACTAAGCGGAATCAAAAAAGAAAAAGCCTGGAAGGTGATCGAATTCCTCCAGGCTGAAAATAAAATTGATGTGGACCTGAACGGCGTGGTTCGCCTTAAATAATTACTGTTTTGGGGGTTCAATACCTAATTGCCTCATCATTACTTCCCCTGACTGAACTGAACGGTGCTCGATAATTTTTCCTTCTTCGTTCAACAGGAACATGTCCACATCAGGAATGGTATAGGTTTTCCCGGTTGTTGGCATACCCATCATATCCGATTTAAACTTGCCTGAGAATTTTGCATATACCCATACCCTGTCGCCATCTGCTACCATGGTCAAATCATCGGCCTTGATGCTCTCCATGGCTCCAATCCAGACGTTCACCATTTTTTTAACGCTATCAGCGCTTTTCTGAGGCGGCATACTGCCATCTCCATAGTCCATTACATCCGGGGCAATATCTTTCAGCATAGCATCTGTATCAAGTTTTTGCATGGCTTCCATACTGGCCATGATAATTTTTTTATTTCTTTCTTCCTTCATTTCTTTAGCTGCTGCCGCATCGTTTTCCTTCGGGGATTCAGTGGATTCATTATTACAGGCTACTGCGAGTAATGATACCGTACAGGCTAAAAGGATTTTTTTCATGATCTTATTTTTTAAATTTGAAAGATTAACTGCCTTATCCAGGGAACTACGGTCTTCGCAGCTGAAAGCTGGATAGCTTATGCTGCTCGTTGCTTTTCAATGGGGACAAATAAAACTACAACGATTTTTAGAATAACCTGCGCCGGCTTTTTCCTCCAAGGCCCAGGGCCCCCAACAGGGAGCGTACAATGGTATTGCCTGCTGTTCTTGTCATACTTCTGACAACGGGATCATCAAAAATGGTTTTTTCCTTTGGCTCCCTTTTTCTGCCGCTTGTTTTTTCTTTCTCTTCTTCTCCTCTTTCGGCAGCTTCTTTCAGCTTCTCGGTCAGTATTTCATGGGCGCTTTTACTATCAATCACCTGGTTGTATTTGGCCGCGATCTTTGATTGGCTGA
>DASUMO010000259.1:0-2515 GCA_036277695.1 Chitinophagaceae bacterium | reverse complement strand
TCGATTCCCTTAACGATATTATTCTCACCACAAACGCTGTCGCGGGTAAAAAACAAACCGGCATATAATTGTGCAGTATAATAGTTATACTGGCCATCCCTGTCAAAAAAATCGCCGGTGGTCTTTTGCTCCAACACATCCATGGTGCGGCAGGAGCCCTTCCTTATTTGACGGGTCCTGCTTTCCAACGCAGCCTTCAAGCGGTTTTTTTTATCCAGGATGCTGATATCATTGATTGACGTAAATCCAACCAGGTGCAGGCTCCGGAATGCCTTATAAAAACTGGTGTCCTCTTTTACCCTTTGCATGAAACGGGCAATGTTCAGATCTGAACGAACCACCACTTCCGAAAGATTAACCATGCGGGCCAGCCTCTCATTATCCAGGGAGTCCTCCTGAGCCGAAGCGCCGAAACAGGTATATAGAAAAAATACAATGCAAAAAACACGTAGGGGCATCCTGCAAATTATTACAATGGTCAGGATTTTTGCCGCTAATCTTTATCTTTAACAACCAAATGATATTTATGAGACAATTGCTGTTAGTATTAATTTGTATAAGCCTTGCCGGCTCTATTCATGCCCAGGCATCCGTACAGGATAGCCTGAAAAAACATTATCTGAAAATGTATGGCCAGGCATTGCAATATAATGACGTGAATACCGCCATCAACGCGCTGCATGGATATATAGCCGTGGATAATAATATTTTTTATAAGGATACATTATCCATGCTTTATTTTTCCGGGGGTTCTTACCTGTCGAGCCTGATGCTGGCCGATGAGGTACAGCAGGCTATTCCTTCGAATGCAAGAGCCCTGGCCCGTGTTGCGGAATGTTACCGCAACCTCGGGGATGCCAAAAAAGCAATTGATGCTTATGAAAAAGTAGTGCCGGTATTGAAAGAGCCTTATTATTATTACCAGTTGGCCTCCAGCCAGTACCAGTTGAAAAGGCTGGGTGAATGTGAAACCAACCTGCAAAGGGTGATCGCCGATACCAACAGCAGCCGCACAGCTGTCAATTTTACGATGGAAGATGGCCGTGTACAGCAAGTTCCGGCCCATGCAGCCGCCCATAATTTCCTCGGCATTATAAAGCTGGAATCGAATGACCTGGCTACTGCCAAAAAACATTTACAACAGGCTGTACAACTCTACCCGGATTTTTTAGGTGCCAAACAAAACCTGCAGTTATGTGAAAGCAAGATGAAGCCAGCCAAATCTGCACCGGTTACTAAACCCAAGCAAAAGGGTTAGCGATCATGGATACATTTACGGTGAAGCCCGGCTTCCTGCCAGGTTTTTTTAACCTGGGAACATCATCTTGTAATCAACATTGACCTTTCCCCGGGTTATATCATTGAGTTTACCCTTCATCAGTTTACGTTTCAAGGGGGAAAGATGGTCGATAAATAATTTTCCTTCGATATGATCGTATTCGTGCAGGATAACCCTGGCTGAGAGACCGGTAAAGGTCATGATACGGGACTCGAAATTATGGTCGCGGAACTGCATAGTCACCGTTTGCCGGCGGTAAATATCCTCCCTGATCTTGGGGATACTCAGGCAGCCTTCGTTATATGGCCACTCCTCCCCTTCCTGCTCCGCGATATGGGCGTTAATAAAAACCGCCTTGATACCCGGTGCATCGGGATAATCCTTTTTTTCCTTTTCATCCATGCTATTGAACATTTGCACAGTATCCACAACAAAGAGCCTGATGTCCTGGTTGACCTGGGGGGCGGCCAGTCCTACACCGTTGCTTGCATACATGGTTTCCCACATATCTTCAATGAATTTTTCCAGGCCCGGATGATGAGGCATGATATCCCGGGCAACTTTTCTTAATACCGGGTGTCCATATGCAACAATAGGAAGGATCAAAATAGCTCCTGTTTTAGTTGAATCGTAAAATAATCCGCAAAGTTAACTCCCGTAAACCGATCAAACCAGCTTTTTCAGTGAATAGTTCGCAAATACTCCTGGAGCATAATGGTGGCGGCAATTTCGTCGACCAGGGCCTTGTTGCGACGGTCTTTCTTTTTTAGCCCCATCTCCAACATGGCGTCCTTCGCCATTTTTGAAGTGTATCGTTCATCGACCATGGTAACAGGAATGGCCGGAAAATTCTTTTGCAGTTCTTTCACAAATTTCTCGACCAGCGGGGTGGCATGGGTGGGACTATCATCCCAGTTCCGGGGTTCGCCAACAATGATCATTTCCACTTGTTCCCGGGTAAAATACTCCCTGAGATATGGAATCAGTTCTTTTGATCCAACCGTGGTGAGCCCGGTGGCAATAATCTGCAGGGGATCGGTAACCGCCAACCCTGTTCGCTTTAACCCGTAATCAATCGAAAGTATACGCGCCATATTCCCTGACCGATATTATCTGAAAAACAGGTCCGTTATTACAAAAAAGGCAAAAATAACAGACGCCACCCCATTGGCCGTCATAAAAGCAAGATTTACTTTTCGCAAATCATTGGGCTTTACCAGAGCATGCTGGTAGACA
>DASUMO010000258.1:0-2191 GCA_036277695.1 Chitinophagaceae bacterium | reverse complement strand
TTGTATCTAACAGAAGCCGATGAACTCCAGATTAAAATGGCCCAGGGCGCTAAGCCCGGGGAAGGTGGGCAGTTGCCCGGTCATAAAGTGGATGAATGGATCGGCCGGGTTCGGCATTCAACTCCGGGTGTGGGCCTGATTTCACCGCCACCCCATCATGATATTTATTCTATTGAAGATCTCGCCCAATTGATCTATGATTTGAAAAATGCCAACCGCGCTGCCCGGATCAGTGTGAAACTGGTTAGCAAAGCAGGGGTGGGTACTATTGCTGCCGGCGTTACCAAGGCAAAAGCCGATGTAGTGCTGATAGCCGGACATGATGGTGGCACAGGCGCTTCCCCGGTAAGTTCGATCCGCCATGCCGGTTTACCCTGGGAACTGGGCCTGGCAGAAACGCATCAGACACTGGTGAAAAATAAATTGAGAAGCCGGGTTGTAGTGCAGGCCGATGGCCAAATGAAAACCGGACGTGATATTGCCATAGCGGCTTTGCTGGGTGCAGAAGAATGGGGCATTGCCACAGCGGCGCTGGTAGTTGAAGGATGTATCCTGATGCGCAAATGTCATATGAATACCTGTCCCGTTGGAGTGGCCACCCAGGATCCGGAATTGAGAAAGCGTTTCAAAGGTGACCCCGACCACGTGGTTAATTTTTTCAAAATGATCACGCAGGAGCTACGGGAGATCATGGCCGATCTTGGTTTCCGCACCGTCAATGAAATGATCGGGCAGGTGGAAAACCTCGAAATGCGGGAAGGAATTGAACACTGGAAATATAAAAGCCTAGACTTATCAGCCATCCTGCATAAAGAACCGAATTCACTTTACACAACATTGTATTGCAGTGAAGAGCAGGATCATGGATTAAGTGAAAGTCTTGACTGGAAATTACTGGAAGCCGCAGCCCCAGCTATTGCCAGCAAAGAGAAAGTCAATGCTTCATTTACGATCCGCAATATTGACAGAACAGCAGGTACCATTTTATCCAATGAAATCACCAAAAAATACAGGGCTGCAGGTTTACCTGACAACACGATTCATTTTACTTTCAATGGAACCGCCGGACAAAGTTTTGGCGCCTTTGCAACAAAGGGATTGACCATGGAACTGGAAGGTGATGCCAATGATTATTTCGGGAAAGGACTGAGTGGGGCAAAACTGATTATTTATCCTCCCAAAACTGCCAGCTATACCGCCGAAGACAATAGCATAATCGGGAATGTGGCTTTTTATGGTGCTACTTCGGGTGAGGCTTTTATCCGCGGTAAAGCAGGGGAACGTTTTTGTGTACGTAACTCAGGAGCCCAGGTAGTGGTGGAATCCATCGGCGATCATGGTTGTGAGTACATGACCGGTGGAAGGGCGGTGATACTCGGCGACACCGGGAGAAATTTTGCGGCAGGCATGAGTGGTGGTATTGCTTATGTATATGATGTAAAAGGGAAGTTCAGTTCCAATTGCAACCCGGAAATGGTGGACCTCGATAGTTGCGAACTGGATGATAAAAATGAATTGTTCACCATGCTGCAAAAACATTATGAATACACCGGTAGTAAGGTAGCTAAATTCATATTGGATGACCTGGATAACCAGTTACAGCATTTTGTAAAAGTATTCCCGAAAGATTATAAGAAAGTTCTTTTGCAGAAAAGGGTGAATGTGCAAGTGAATAAATAAAAAAGTATCTAAACGTATTCGATAAATCATGGGTAAACCAACAGGATTTTTAGAATTTGACAGGGAAATGCCGGGTAAGAAACCGGTGGCAGAAAGGGTAAAACACTACAACGAGTTTGTAGACAAATATGGGGAGGAAAAACTCAACCAGCAGGCTGCCCGTTGCATGAACTGCGGGGTTCCTTTTTGTCATAGTGGTTGCCCCCTGGGAAATGTGATTCCTGAATTTAATGATGCAGTATACCGGAAAGACTGGAGAGAAGCCTTTGATATACTTTCTTCAACCAATAATTTCCCGGAGTTTACGGGCCGCATTTGCCCCGCTCCCTGTGAAACAGCCTGCGTATTGGGAATTAATCAGCCTCCCGTGGCCATTGAAGAAATAGAAAGACATATTATCGAGATCGCGTTTGAAAATGGGTTTGTAACACCCAAAAAACCCAACCTGCGTTCAGGAAAAAAAGTGGCCATAATAGGCTCCGGTCCCGCCGGGCTTGCCGCTGCGGCTCAA
>DASUMO010000257.1:0-6063 GCA_036277695.1 Chitinophagaceae bacterium | reverse complement strand
TATCTTTGGTTGATAATCCGGATAGCATCCCGGTTTGGATAAAAAAAAATAATTAAGTTCGTAGAGCCACGTCAATAAAAATCAGTCTATTAGTTCAGTATCCGGAAGGTTTATTTCCTGGTTGGTTAGCGCTAAAGAGTTACCCACAAAAATGAAACAGGCAGCAGCAAGCGAAACATCAACAAGTCTAGCCTCATTAATGCAGCAGGTTGTCCAGGGGCTACCTGCAGCAGCATATATATGTGATACCGAGGGCAGGATCAATTTTTATAACCAGGCAGCGAGGGAGTTATGGGGTGGAGCGCCTTCGGTCAATGCCAGGTGGTGCGGTGCCTGGAAATTGTATGACCTGAAGGGAAATCAGTTGGCCCCCGAATCTTTAGCTATGTCCCGTTTGTTAAATAAAGACCAGGCAACGGGGGAAACAGAATTGATCATTGAACGGCCCGATCATTCAAGGCGGACAGTCTATTCCCGTCCCCAGCCTCTGTTCGATGACCTGGGAAATTTGTCGGGAACCGTAAATATCCTGTTTGACATTACCGAAAAAAAGATTGCCGAGGAAAATACGGCCCGCTTGGCCGCTATTGTAGAGTCTTCAGTGGATGCAATTATCAGCAAGACGCTTGAAGGTATCATTACCAGTTGGAATCACAGTGCACAAAAATTATTTGGTTATACAGCTGAAGAAATGATCGGCCAGCCCATTACTTTCCTAATACCGCCCGATCGCCTGGAAGAAGAAACCCTGATCATCAACAGGATCAGGAAGGGGGAGCGGGTCGAATCCTTCGACACACTGCGCATGACAAAGGATGGCCGGTTAATTGACATTTCCCTTACTATTTCCCCGATCAGGGATCCGAGGGGGAATATTATCGGTGCCTCTAAAATCGCCCGGGATATTACAGGTGCCAGAACCCTGAATAAGGCCCTGGAAGAAAAGGAAGAAAGACTTCGGGTAGCGTTAAATGCAGCGCAGTTAGGTACCTGGGCCTGGAACCCCCTAACCGGCGAACTGGTCTGGGATGATCGTACCAAAGAATTATTTGGCCTGCCCCCTGTTGCAGAAGTAGACTATTCGGTATTCCTGCAAGGGCTTCACCCGGAGGATCGCGAACGAACCGTTCAACAGATCGAATATTTATTGAATCCGGCAAGCGGCGGTAATTATGAAATAGAATACCGCACCATCGGGATCCAGGATAAAAAATTCAGGTGGCTGAAAGCTAAAGGAAAAGCTTATTACAATTCCCAGGGCCAGACCTACCGCTTCACCGGTACATTGCAGGATATAACCATCCAGAAAACTGCTGAAGAGCAACTCCGTTTAAGTGAAGAAAGATTAACCATAGCGCTTGATTCGGCCAGACTGGGAACCTGGGAACTGAACTTACAAACCAGGGAACCTCTTTACTCCAAACGCTACCTGCAAATCCTGGGTTATGAGGAGGGAGCAAATCCCAACCACGATGAACTACTGCAAAATATTTATCCCGAAGACCAGCAGCTGAGAGACCACGCAGTAAAAGAAGCACTGGATACGGGCTTATTGGATTATGAAATGCGCATTATCCGGAAAGATCATTCGCTTCGCTGGATCAGGATTAATGGAAAAGTATTTTACTCGGACAATAACGTCCCCGAAAAAATGCTGGGGACCATTATGGATATCACCGACCAGAAAAATGCTTTCCAGGCTTTGCAGGCCAGTGAAAGCAGGCTGAACAGGCTGGCAGATGCCATGCCTCAACTCGTTTGGATTGCAGATGCTGATGGCAATATAACTTATTATAATAACCGGATTGGGGAATATGCCAATGCCAAACGCAATGATACGAATGGATGGGCCTGGCAACCGATGATCCACCCGGAAGACCTGGAGATAACATCGCAGGCCTGGAATATGGCAATGCAGGGTAAACAGCTTTATGAGCTGGAGCACCGTATACAAATGAAGGAGGGTAATTATCGATGGCACCTGAGCCGGGCGCTGGCCGAATTGGACCCGGAGGGGAATATCCAGCGCTGGTTTGGAACAGCGACCGATATTCACGAGCGCAAACTCAACGAGGAATTAAGAGAAGGAATACTCAATTCAATCAATTCACATATTGCGGTCCTGGACGCCAGGGGAAATATCATCATTGTCAATAAAGCCTGGAATGATTTTGCTATTTCGAATGGAATCCATACTGTCGAAAATGTGGGAATCGGAATAAACTACCTGGATATTCTGGAAAAAGCAGAAGGTGAATGTGCCGATGAAGTGCCGGCTGCCAGGCAGGGAATCCTGGATGTGATGAGCGGGCGCATACCTTTTTTTAACCTGGAATATCCCTGTCATTCACCGGGGGAGCAACGGTGGTTTTTATTACATGTCTCACCGCTTACCAACCTCACCGGTGGAGTTGTTATTTCGCATACAAATATTACAGAACGTCGTCTTTCCGAAAAAGCATTGAGGGAAAGCGAGGAAAGGTTCCGCTTTATTGCCAACACAGCCCCCGTTATGATCTGGATGTCGGGAAATGATAAGTTTTCTGATTTTTTCAATACCAGCTGGCTGCGGTTTACCGGCCGCAGGCTAGAACAGGAAATCGGCGAAGGATGGCAGGAAGGTGTTCACCCCGATGACCTGGAAAATTGTATTACGGTCTATAATCATTCTTTCAGTAAACAACAGGCTTTTGACATTGAATACCGCTTACGCCGTTATGATGGGGATTACCGCTGGATCAAGGATAATGCTGTGCCCCGTTACTCACCGGATGGACGATTTATCGGTTTTATCAGCGCTTGCATGGACATTGATGATATCAAAAAAATGTCGCAGCAAAAAGATGATTTTCTTTCTGTAGCCAGCCATGAATTAAAAACACCGCTTACATCCATCAAAGCCTATGCGCAGTTATTGTCCCGGACTTATGAAAAAGCCAACGATGCATTTCTGAAAAACGGTTTGGGTAAGGTCGAAAACCAGGTGAATAAAATGACCAAGCTGGTCACCGATTTTTTAAACCTGTCGAAAATCGAATCGGATAAATTCCGGCTCCATCCTGAACGCTTTGATATCAGTTCCCTGGTTGCCGAAATAGCGGCAGATATCCAGATGGTAGCCATCAATCATACGTTTATCCTGAACCGGTCACAGCCGGTCTATGTTTTAGCCGACAAAGAAAAAATATCCCAGGTCATCACCAATTTCCTGAACAATGCGGTGAAATATTCACCCGAAGAAAAAGATATTCAGGTTACCACCCAGGTAAATGCAAATTGGGTGACTGTTTCCGTGGCTGACCAGGGTATCGGGATCAAACCTGATGAACACGATAAAATATTCCAGCGTTTTTACCGCTCGGAATTTAACAACAATATATCGTATTCAGGTTTTGGAATCGGCCTTTATATATCGTCAGAAATCATACGCCGTCACCAGGGGAAGATCGGTGTGATCAGCGAAGTAGGCAATGGCGCTGAATTTTATTTTAAATTGCCGGTTATTGAATAACGGCATCATATAACCTATGGCAAAAAAAGTGATGATATTTGACGATGATGTGGACCTGCTGGGCATATGTTCCCTTATTCTTACCGCCAAGAATTTTGAAGTAGTCCTTCGCGAAAAATGCACCCATGTTCTCCAGGATGTTAGCGAACACCGGCCCGATGTCATCCTCATGGACAACTGGATCCCCGATACAGGTGGCGTCGTGGCCACCCGTTGTTTAAAAGCCGATCCCCGCTTTGCCAGGATACCGGTGATTTTTTTCAGTGCTAATAATAATGTGAGCGAACTGGCATCAGAAGCAGGAGCGGATTATTCATTACAAAAGCCATTTGATATTACCGAGCTGGAAGATATTATCATCGAAGCAACCAATAAAAGCCTGGCCTGAAGTTTAAACTTTTAAATAAAAGTAAGAGCCCTTCCTGATAAAGGGCTCTTCGTGTTTCCGGTAGTTGAGATAATCATTTTTGGAATTCCAGTAACCGGCTATATGTTTCTCCCGGTCCGGTTAATTTAATAATATAGGTTCCTTTGGAAAGAGCCGGCAATTTGTTGAAACCAAGGGTATGGATCCCCGCGGGCAAGCTCCTGTTTTCATGGTAAACTACCCGGCCCGCCAGGTCTATCAATTGCATCCTGATCACTGTGGGGGATTCCAGCCGGATACCGGCGCTGATTTGATCGCGGAAGGGGTTGGGATATACGGAAATAACCCAATTTGTTTGGCCAGGATCAGTACTGATCATGACCACTTTACTATATTCAATTGCCCCGGAAAGATCCACGATGCGGAGTCGATAATAATAACGGTTATGGCCAGCCGCGCCATTCAATGGGTCTGTAAAATCATAGCGCTGCAGGGTACTGCTGTTATTGCGACCATTAACCCGGCCTACGACCTGGAATTGAATACCATCTAAACTTCTTTCAACTTCAAAATGGCTGTGATCTATTTCCTCTGCTGTCTGCCAGTTTAAATAATTGCTGCCATTGGAATGATAGCCTTCGAATCCCAGCAGGGATACCGGTAAGCTGACTCCCGAAATGAAAAAGACGGAATAATCCTCCACCTGCCCGGCAAGCGGATCATGGCAGGATGAAAGGGAACCGCCAAAATCCCTGGCGATTATCCTGGCCCGCAGGAATTGATTGCTGACAGGGGGAGAGGCAGGGGTCGTAAAACTAAAGGTCCTGTTCCCGGCATATGCCGATCCACCTGAAGAGTAGACCGTTTCACCTGCATCGGTAAAGTCCCCGTCATTATTATAATCAATATAAAAAAGTATATGGTTAAAAATATGGGGAGGAGTAGGATTACTCGGGGATAGATAACCAACATTTACGGTTGCCGTATACAATGTTCCTGCCAGCAGGCTACTGGCATCCGAGCAGGAAAAATCCATATACTTATTTCCATCAACAGTAGCGCTGCCCGAAATCCGGTTGATATTATTTAAGGAGAAAGCACGGATCCCAGCATCCGAAGTACTACTGCCGCTGTTGACACAGGCTATAGCTGGCGCATTACTAACCAGTACATCTTTCGAAACAGTAGCCCCTGCGCCATTCACGTTGGATGCAGTGAGCGAAATTGTTTTTACACCCGTTGTACCAAAACTTACGGTAGGATTACGCAGTACGGAGGATGCCGGTGTGCCTCCTGCCATGGTCCAGGCCCAGGAACTCGGCCCACCCATGGTCCTGTCCTGCAGTTGCAGAGAAAAGCCCGTACAAACCGCTTCCGGGCTACTGATAAAGTCAGTTTGCGGAACCCCGGCAGCTGAACAGGCAGCCAAACAGGCGCGCCCAGGGACATAAGCATCTACCGAAGCGACACTGGCCGGGCTCCAGGTACTGGTATTGCCTACACTGGGAGCCATTATAAAACCCGAACCTGCCGCATCATGACTGCAATTGAAATTGTGCCCGATCTCATGCGTGGTAAGAACCCTCAATTGGTACCCGGAGCCGGTAGGGTTATTACCGGTATAATCTTCCAGGATATGATAACGGGAATTCGTGCATACCGCACCAACATATGCCAGCCCAATAATGCCTGCGCTGCCACCGGCACCATCATTATCGATATTCCGGGTTGTCCAGAACTGGGCCAGGTCATAGCTTACCCCGAATCCGCCGGCCTGCCCCCAGGTGCGGAAATTGGATAAAATAGTATTGGAATTTGTTCCCGTATAAGCAGGGCTGAGTTGGTCCGCTACGGTTGCCGTAGAGATATTCTGTGCCACAATAACAAACTCAATATTATCATTGAATTGCCCATTCACGTAACTCCAGATCACATTGTTCATCACACCTATATTATGAACCTGCACATCATATACGGAACCATAGCGTGTATACATGGAGGCGTCAGAAGCAATGGCAAGTTCAGTCCTGACACAATTGGTACCTGCCGAAGGCCGGTTCAGGGTATTGAGTCTTTCTGCTGTTTCCCTGACCCCACAAACCAGGTTGGGATCAATCCTTACGTCTTTTGATTCATAAACTACAAATAAATCGGAGGCTTCGGTATTGTCAATATAGTTAAGGGG
>DASUMO010000256.1:0-7383 GCA_036277695.1 Chitinophagaceae bacterium | reverse complement strand
CAGCCACCCGACAAGGTCAAAGTGGCTACTATCATCCGGCTGGTCAATGGCCCGATTGCCATGCTCCCCTGTGTAAGTCTTTATTTCTATGAACGTTGCAAGAACTGTAATGAAAAACACTGCGGGCTTCATGATATGATGATCGAAGTCCGCGATGCTACCCTGAATATCGTAGAAAACCGAACACTGAAGGACCTGATTGTCTAGCTCCGTAACCAACAGTCGTTAGAACGACGGATTACTAATTTTAATAGTCCACTTACTTGGTGGGCTAATGTTTTAAACCTATTTTTGTCATCTCTAAAAGCCTATTTTATGTCATTACGTTTAGGGGATACTGCTCCCAATTTCAAAGCAAAAACTACGGAAGGAGAAATTGATTTTTATGAATACCTGGGCAATAGCTGGGGAATTCTTTTTTCTCATCCGGCAGACTATACTCCGGTCTGCACCACAGAACTGGGTAAAACTGCATTATTGAAAGATGAGTTCGCGAAACGCAATGTAAAAGTGCTGGCGGTAAGTGTGGACCCCATGGATAAACATGAAGGCTGGATCAAGGACATCAATGAAACCCAGCATACCACTGTTAATTTTCCACTGATAGCCGATGAAGACCGGACAGTATCTACTCTCTATGATATGATTCATCCCAATGCTTCTGCAACGGCAACGGTGCGTTCACTTTTTGTGATTGGGCCTGATAAACTGGTTAAGCTGATCATTACTTACCCGGCTTCTACCGGAAGAAATTTCCACGAAGTGCTGAGAGTTATCGATTCCCTGCAGTTAACGGCGAACCATAGCGTTGCTACACCTGCTGACTGGCAACAGGGGGAAGATGTGATCGTTGTTCCGGCAGTATCAACAGAAGATGCAATCAAGAAATTCCCGAAAGGGGTGAAAGTGGTAAAACCTTATTTACGTTATACACCCCAGCCCAACCTTTGATGTTAAGTCCTGCACTCATAAAAGAAATTGAAAATAAATCCCTGGTGGAAGCAGTGAAGCTGGTAGCGGAACTCTTCCCCGGGCAGGTGGTATTTTCTTCTTCGTTGGGACAGGAAGACCAGGTTATCACAGATGCTATTTTTAAAAACAAGCTGCCGGTAAAGATCTTTACCATCGATACCGGTCGCTTGTTCCAGGAAACATATGATCTGCTTGACAGGACGATTGCCCGTTATAAGCAACCCATTCATGTTTATTTTCCCGATGCCGCCGATGTGGAGGAGTTTGTATTGAATAAGGGTATCAATAGTTTTTATGAATCAGTAGAAAACCGCAAAACCTGTTGCCATATCCGGAAAGTATTGCCGCTGAACCGGGCTTTGACCGGCGCCAAAGTATGGATAACCGGGTTGAGGGCCGGCCAGTCGGCTAACCGCCAGCAAATGGCAATGATTGAATGGGATGAAACCAGGAGCCTGTATAAATTCAATCCCCTTATCAACTGGAGTTATGATGAAATGATGGGTTATATCAGTGCAAACAATGTTCCTTATAACCGCTTACATGACCAGGGTTTTATCAGCATTGGTTGTGCACCCTGCACACGTGCCATTGAACCGGGTGAAGATCCCCGGGCCGGGCGGTGGTGGTGGGAAACATCACAAAAGGAGTGTGGTTTGCATGCAACGGTAGAGAAAACGACGAATTAAATTTTTTTGACCATAAAGTCTACCAAAAGAGTGGACAATAAAAAAGGAGTATGAGTACTTATCACCTGGATTACCTGGAACAGCTCGAAGCGGAAAGCATTTATATTTTTCGCGAACTCGCTGCTCAGTTTGAAAAACCTGCCCTTTTATTCAGTGGTGGTAAAGATTCTATTACACTGGTTCACCTGGCGAGAAAAGCTTTTACACCCGGAAACATTCCTTTTCCGCTGGTACATATTGATACAGGTCATAATTTTCCCGAAGCACTTGAGTTCCGCGACTGGTTAGCAGGCCAGGTCAATGCGAGGTTAATTGTTCGCAAAGTAGAAGATACGATCAGGCAACGAAAGCTTACTGAACCCAAAGGAAAATTTCCCAGCCGTAACTGGCTCCAGACCTACACCCTTCTTGATACCATTGAAGAATTTGGTTTTGACGCCTGTATAGGTGGTGCGCGCCGGGATGAAGAAAAGGCCAGGGCTAAGGAAAGGATTTTTTCCGTGCGGGATGAATTTGGTCAATGGAATCCCAAATTGCAGCGCCCGGAATTATGGAGTATATACAATGGGCGGATACATAAGGGGGAAAATGTACGGGTATTCCCGATCAGTAACTGGACGGAGCTGGATATCTGGAATTATATCCGCAAAGAAAAGATTGATCTGCCCTCTATTTATTTTGCCCACGAACGCAAGGTTATCGAGCATGAAGGACAATTGGTAGCTATGTCGGAATATGTACAGCCTTCTGAAACCGACCTGGTCTCCATAAAGAAGGTCAGGTATCGGACAGTCGGTGATATGACCTGTACAGCTGCAGTTGAATCCACTGCGGCAACACTTGATGAAGTGATCAATGAAATTATCAGTACCAGGATCAGTGAAAGAGGAGAAACCCGGATTGATGATAAAGTAACGGAAGCGGCCATGGAAGACCGGAAAAAGAACGGATATTTTTAGTGAATGGTGGTGAGTGGTGAGTGAGGTTGATTTTGAATTTTGGTTTTTGAAATTTGACTTTGAAAGAATAATTACTGCAATTAATTAGGAAAAATGGACTTATTACGATTCATAACAGCCGGAAGCGTGGATGATGGAAAAAGTACCCTGATCGGTCGGCTGCTCTATGATAGCAAGAATATCTTGGTGGATCAACTGGAAGCGCTGGAAAAATCAACAAAGAATAAAGCCAATGGCGCAGTTGACCTGGCCCTGCTTACCGACGGACTTCGTGCGGAACGGGAGCAAGGGATTACGATCGATGTAGCGTACCGTTATTTTTCCACCCCCAGGCGGAAATTCATTATCGCTGATACACCCGGGCATGTTCAGTATACCCGCAATATGATCACCGGTGCTTCCAATGCCAGTTTAATGATCATTTTGATTGATGCGAGACAGGGTGTAGTGGAACAAACCCGTCGCCATTCTATCATTGCTTCCCTGCTGGGTATCCCGCATGTAGTGGTAGCCATTAATAAAATGGACCTGGTAGGTTATTCGCAGGATGTTTATAATAATATCATCATTGATTATGCCGAAGTAGTCCGTCAACTGGGATTAAAAGATGTTTTCTATATACCAATCAGTGCATTGAACGGTGACAATATTGTTGATAGATCATCCAATATTGATTGGTACGAAGGGAAGGCCCTGCTTGAATACCTCGAGGAAATAGAGATCGATCATGATATTAATTTAACGGATGCCCGTTTCCAGGTACAATATGTGATCAGGCCCCAAACTGAAGAGCATCATGATTACCGTGGCTATGCGGGTAAAGTGATCAGTGGCATTTACAAAACAGGCGACCGGGTTCGTATCCTTCCCGCGGGTCATGAATCAACTATTACCCGGCTTGAGGTAGGAGGAAAGGAAGTGGAAGAAGTTTTTGCTCCCCAACCCGTAGCGATGCAACTGGCGGATGATATTGATATCAGCCGCGGTGATTCAATTGTAAAAACAGATAATCTACCCCAATTATCCAATGAACTGGAAGTTTTGCTTTGCTGGCTGGATGAAAAACCTCTCCAGGCCGGGAATAAATATTACCTGCAACAGGGGAGCCGGATTGTGAGGGCCGTAGTGCGACAAATCGACTATAAGCTGGACGTTAATACACTGCAGCAACAGGAAGTTTCCGGAAATATCAAACTAAATGAAGTTGTGAAAGCTACGATCAGGACGGCCTCGCCCCTGGTCTATGATTCCTACGAAAAACCGGGTTTGAACGGAAGTGCTATCCTGATTGATGAAACCAGTAACAGCACAGTGGCAGCCCTAATGCTGAAATAAATTTTTTTGATCATTAACTCTAGTGATTAAATAGACTAATGGAACAAAACCAACCAAGGGGAAAAGTGATACTGGCTGGCGCCGGTCCCGGTGACCCGGAACTGATCACGCTCAAACTACAACAACGCCTGGCGGTGGCGGATGTGATCATCGTTGACCGTTTGGTAAATCCCGAAATCATTGACCGTTTTACAAATAAAAATGCTCTTACACTAATGACTGGCAAACAAGGTTACCATGATGGATCTGTTGCGCAGGATGATATCAATAAATTAATGGTAGGTCATGCAAGAAATGGAAACACCGTGCTTCGTCTCAAAGGTGGAGATGTGGCTTTTTACAGTAATGTCCTGGATGAGCTGCTCACCCTTCATGAACACGGGATTCCCTTTGAAATCATCCCGGGTATTACGGCGGCTTCGGGCGCTTCTGCCTACACAGGTATTCCTTTGACCGCGAGGGGGTATTCAAAATCCGTCCAGTTTATCACTTTTAATCCTTGCAGTTATTACAGCACAGAAACTTGGAAAAGCCTTGCGGCTTCTACCGATACGCTCGTTTTTTATATGGCCGCCCAAAGCCTGGGTTCGCTGGCAGAAATCCTGTTGCGCTATACCAGGCGTCCTTCCACGGCATTGGCGGTTATCGAACAGGCTACTACAGAACATCAGCGGGTGAGTATTTCAACGTTAAAAAATTGCCGGGCTGATTTTGCCGGGAAAATATTCAGTTCACCTTCCCTGGTCGTTATCGGGGATGTTGTAGAACTCTATGAAAAATTTAACTGGTATACTTCGACAGAAGAAAAAGGCAGTGTATTTCCTGCATTAATCCTTAACGCTATCTGATATGCTGGCAGAAGAAAGATTTAAACAATTACAGGATTTGGTCAGTACCTCTACTAAAGAGGAATTGATCTGGATTAACGGTTATTTATCAGGCCTTGTTACCAAGGCCCACCAAAATGGGAACGGTCATGCTTTGGATACAATAGTGGAAAAACCGCAACCACTCACAACTGCTGTTAAAAGGATCTCTCTTGTATTTGGTACAGAAACCGGGAATTCAAAGGCCCTGGCCACCCACCTGGCAACAGTGGCGAAGAAAAAAGGCATTCATGTAAAACTGACGGGTCTGGATCAATATCGCTTCACAGATCTTGCTAAAGAGGAATATTTCTTTGTCGTGATCAGTACACAGGGAGAAGGAGAGCCTCCAATAACAGCAAAAAAATTCTATGAATATATCCACCAGCAGGAATTATCCCTGCCGGCATTAAAATATAGTGTACTTGCATTGGGGGATAGTTCTTACCCGCTTTTTTGCAAAACCGGCGAAGACGTGGATCTGCAATTACATAAATTCGGGGCCCGCAGGCTGGTTCCCCTGCAAAAATGTGATGTGGATTACGAGGAGGATGCAGGAATATGGTTTGAACAGGTCCTGCACAAATTGGAAGAACAACCTGCCAAAACGAACGGGGAAGTATTACAGCCCCAGGTAAAAAAAGCAGCGGGTAAAAAATATTATAATGGAACGGTACTGGCCAATATTAATTTGAATGACAGGGGTTCGAATAAGAAAACTTTTCATATTGAAATCGGAACAGATGAGCCTGTCATTTATGAACCCGGTGACACGGTGGGTATTATTCCCCGCAACAGGCCGGATGTGGTGGAAAAGATTTTATCGCTGACAGGTATCGACAGTTCCCTGGTTATATCAGCAGCAAAATTTACAGCTCCTGTAAAGGAATTGCTGGAGAAGCACCTTAATATTTGTTATCTCCTGGGCACAACGATTAAGAAATATGCCGGCATCACCAACCACGAGATACCTGATACCCGGATGGACCTGGTCGACCTGCTCCGCATATACCCGGTGAAGAACACTGAACAGTTTATCGAGGTGGTGAAGGTATTACTGCCCATTTCACCCCGGCTCTATTCCGTATCATCTTCACCCACTGCCCATGGTGATAAAGAAGTACATATTACTGTAGCCAGGGACCGATTCCTGGCACAGGATGAACAACGTTTTGGATTATGCAGCGAATTTTTAGGCGACCTGCCTCTGAATGGGGCCATCACTTTTTATACGCATAAGGACAAGCATTTCAAATTGCCAGCACCAGAAAAAGACATTATTATGATCGGCCCCGGTACGGGTATTGCGCCCTTTCGTTCTTTTTTGTCTGAAAGAGATGCTTCGGGCGCCCCCGGAAGAAACTGGTTGTTTTTCGGGGAGCAGCATTTCACACTTGATTTTTTATACCAAACCGAGTTACAAAATTTCTTGAGTACGGGGGTACTTACAAAAATTGGCCTGGCTTTTTCAAGAGACCAGGAACAAAAAATCTATGTGCAGCATAAAATGCTGGAAGAGGGGGCCGAATTGTTCAATTGGCTGGAAGGCGGTGCTTCTGTTTATATCAGTGGTACCAAGGATCCCATGAGTAAGGAAGTAGAATCAACGCTATTGCATATTATTGAAGTATGTGGAAGAAAAACAGGGGAAGAAGCCAAAACCTATCTGGAACAAATGAAGAAAGATAACAGGTATGCGAAGGATGTGTATTAAAGAAGTTGAACGGTGGTTGAACAATCGTTTGCCATTGTTCAACGATTGCCTTATGAAGTCAACAATTGCAGACATAAGGGCGAATACAGGTTTAGCGCCGGTAGAACATATTGACGGAGCTTACGGAAAGATGATAATTAGAATGACCAGCGGTTCAACAATTGTTAAACGATTGTTCAACTATTGGTAAACCATTTTCAACAATTGTAGTAATGAGTCAGAAAAATAATTTATCTCCGGTTGAAAGGATCAAGACTTCGAGTAGTGGCCTGAGAGGAACACTGAAAGAAAGTCTGGGGGATGCCATTACAGGTGCTTTGCGGGAAGATGACCAGTCATTGATCAAATTTCACGGGATGTACCAGCAGGATGACCGCGACCGCCGTGAAGAACGCAGTGCAAAAAAGCTGGAATGGCTATACTCATATATGATCAGGCTGCGCCTGCCCGGGGGATTTTTAACACCGGAGCAATGGATTGGATTGCATCATATTGCCGGCGAACATTCAACGGGAACCATTAAGATCACAACCCGTCAAACCGTGCAGCTGCATGGAATAGTAAAATCGCATATAAAGCCAACAATAAAGGCATTCAATACGATCCACCTGGATTCCATTGCGGCCTGTGGGGATGTAAACCGGAATGTACTCTGCAGTGCCCATCCCAAACAATCTGCCCTGCACGAAGAGATATTCAAATATGCGGATAAGATCAGTTTGCTGGCCCTGCCGAAAACAAGGGCTTATTATGAGATATGGCTGGATGAAGAACAAATTGCCGATAAAAAATCTGAGGAAGACCCGCTTTACCAGGATCGTTATTTACCCCGCAAGTTCAAGATCGCT
>DASUMO010000255.1:0-10162 GCA_036277695.1 Chitinophagaceae bacterium | reverse complement strand
CAATACACAGGCCTGGTAAGCGCTGCCCGTGCCAATCTCCAGCACTTTTTCAAATCGCCTGATTTCGAGTAACTGGGTTTGATAAGCGACCGTGTAGGGTTGTGATATCGTTTGTCCCTCCCCGATCGGGAAAGCCCGGTCTTCGTATGCCACATCATCAAATGCTGAATCAAGAAAAAAATGCCGGGGGATTCTATTGATAGCAGCCAGCACATTTTCATCAGTAATACCTTTTGATCGGACAGTTTCTGCCAATTTGTTTCGAAGGCCCTTGTGCCGGTATGTGTCTTCAGTGGGTCTCATAAGTAGGAGTGCAAAGCTAAGAGATTAAAAGACGAAAGGGAGAAAAGAAGAAAAAATATACGCATGAACTTTGCCTGAAAATTAATCTTCCAAATAATTATGATAACACCCCGGTACCGAATAAAACCCGGGTCGTTAACCATCGTTTCAGTAGGGGAGTTGTACTGTTTCTATAACGCGGCTACACACAAGCGCACCACTAAAGTTTCATATCCGCAATGATAGCCCTGATCTTTTCATCCATTTCCCTGTTTACCTTTTCAAATTCACCGGCATGGATCAGCCTGCCATTCACGCTGAAATAAAACTTGATCTTGGGTTCCGTGCCACTGGGCCGGGCTGAAATAATGCTTCCGTCTGCCAGGATAAATTGCAGCACATTGGATTTGGGCAGGTCAATGGTCCAGCTTTCACCGGTTTGGGGATTGATGCCTTTTTGTAACTCGTAATCCAGTAATTTAACCACCAGCTCTCCATTAATTTCCCGGGGAGGATTCAGCCGGTAAGCTTCCATCATGGCTGCAATCTGCTGCTGCCCGTCCATTCCCTTTTTGGTGATGGAGATCAGGTTTTCTTTATAAAATCCATACTGAACATAGAGATCAATCATTTTTTCATACAAGGTTCTGCCCTTATCCTTTTCATAGGCAGCCATTTCACAAAGCAGTGCCACGGCACTGATACCATCCTTATCCCGGACTTTATCACCGATCATCAGTCCAAAGCTTTCTTCGCCCCCGATAATATAATTTTCTTTCCCTTCTTTGTTACGGATCATCTCCGCAATCCATTTAAAGCCGGTCAGCACCCGGTAACAGGCTACCCCATTGGCTGAAGCGATCTTGTCGATCATTGGCGTAGTAACGATGGTGGTAATCACCATATCGTTAGGCTGTGCTATGCCTTTGGTCTTCCTGGCTTCGATCAGGTAATTAAATGCCAACACCGCAGTTTGGTTCCCGTTCATCAGCACCCATTTCCCGTTTGAATCCTTTACGCCAATAGCAATCCGGTCACTGTCGGGGTCGGTACCTGCTAAAAGATCAGCATCAATATCGGCAGCCATTTTCAAACCCAGGCTCATCGCTTCGCTTTCTTCGGGGTTGGGATACACGACTGTGGGGAAATTTCCGTCCGGCTCGCTCTGCTCTTTTACGACATATACATTCTCAAAACCGAAGCGCTTCAATACTTCAGGTATCAGCACAATGCCCGTACCATGTATAGGCGTATACACGATCTTCATTTCCTTGTGCCGGGCGATCACTTCCGGGTATACGCTCAGCTCCTTTACCATGCTCATATACTTTTCATCAAAATCCTTCCCGATAATACTGATATTGGTTTCGCCCCCGCTCCATTTCACATCATCCACCGAGGCGATCTTATCCACTTCCTTGATCACATTTTTGTCATGAGGGGGTACCAGTTGTGAGCCATCGTTCCAGTAAGCTTTATAACCATTGTATTCTTTGGGATTATGCGATGCGGTACATACAACACCTCCATGGCATTTTAATTCTCTTATGGCATAGGACAATTCCGGTGTGGGCCGCAGGGATTCAAACAAAAAAACTTTCACCCCGTTTGCAGCGAAGACATTGGCAGTCGTTTCCGCGAAAAAGCGGCTGTTGTTCCGGCTGTCATGTGCGATCGCTACTTTAATTTCCTCACCCGGGAAAGATTGTTTCAGGTAATTGGCATAACCCTGTGTGGCCATACCTACCGTATACTTATTCATGCGGTTGGTACCCACTCCCATTAAGCCCCGAAGACCGCCGGTGCCAAATTCCAGGTTGCGATAAAAAGCATCGGCCAGTTCTGTTGGATTGGTTTGTTGCAGGTGGCGGATCTCCTCTTTAGTGGCTTTATCAAAATTGCCGTTAAGCCAGGTATCAATGCTGGTTTGAATGGCAAGATCTGCAGGGGTAGTATTGATAGCGGTATCCATAACAGGTTGGTTAATCGTTTTTGTATGCACTGAAGTTATCAAATTTATTATTCAAACTAAAAGCGAGGGAAACGTATTTTTGTCAAATGCCGAGGTCCTCCCTCAAAAGCAACCTGTCTGGTCTATATCCTGCTAAAACCTTTTGGAAAGGATTGCTCCTGCCTGTTATCCTGTTCAATTCCTTTTTACCTTCTTTTTCACAGAACCTGGTGGTGCCTGCGAAAAATGACAGCCTTATAACGGAAGTTTTTTCAACAAAGGAAACAGACAGCATTTTAGCCATTCTACATCTATATCCTTCCTGGAAAAACTGGATGGTTCCCGACAGCGGACTTAGCAAAAAACAGGTCAGGAACCGGGTAAAATGGGTCGCTGCCGCCAATATTGCCGGCTATGGAGGCGTGATGATAGGGCTTTATTCGGCATGGTATAGCAAATACGACAAGACCGGGTTTCACGCTTTTGATGATTCAGGAGAATGGTTACAAATGGATAAAGTGGGGCATGTATTCAGTGCCTATGCAGAAAGCCTGGGTAGTATGGAGCTCTGGCGATGGACTGGTATTGACCGTAAAAAAAGGATCTGGCTGGGTGGTATGAGCGGCGCAGCTTACCAGACCGTGATCGAAGTGCTGGATGGCTTTAGTGAAGGATGGGGATGGAGCTGGGCCGATTTCGGGGCTAATATTATCGGCAGCGGAGCATTGGTTGCGCAGGAACTCGCATGGAATGAACAAAGGATCAAATTCAAGTTCTCCTTTCACGGAAAAACATATGAGGACCCGGAGTTAAACCGTCGCAGCGATAATTTATTCGGAAAAACATTGGCTGAACGTTTACTAAAAGATTATAATGGCCAAACCTATTGGGCCAGTGTGAACCTCCAGTCTTTTTTTAAAAATAGCAGGCTGCCCGAATGGTTATCGCTGTCTGTGGGTTATGGAACAGAAGGTCTTTTTGGAGGACGTGAGAATATCGGAAAAGATGAAGAAGGTAATATCATTTTCAACCGGCCGGATATTCCCCGTTACCGCCAATGGTTCCTGGCACCCGATCTTGACCTTGCAAGAATTAAGACCAATAAAAAAGGATTGAAGTTATTACTGGCTGCACTGAGTGTGTTTAAGTTTCCTTCCCCCGCCCTCGAGTTTTCCAGGGGAAAATTCAGACTGCGACCATTGTATTTCTGATTGAAAACAGATCAATCAGGAATGCTTGTTTGGAACTGCCCTTACCGGATATTCCTTAAATTTATGCACCTAATCATTCATATGAGAAAAGGATTTCTACTGCCTGCCCTGTTGTTGTTGCTATTATGTTGTGGTTGCAATAAAGATGAGGAAAATACACCGCCTGACATGGCCTCGGTGATTACGTTCACTACACCTACAGCAGGAACCATATTTCTGAACGGCACCCAACTCCAGGTGACTGGGACGGTAACTGATGACCAGGCGTTGTCGGCCGTAAAGGTGGAAATAAGAAATGCCAGCAATGGTACCATTCTTTTCCAGCAGAATAATCCCACCGGCAATGTCATCTTTTATGGTTTTACCTGGAATTGGAATATCACCGGCATTACAGCGCAAACCAATGCAATTGTGAAAGTGATTGCTACTGACCGTTATAACTACCAGGTAAGTAAAGAAGTGGCAGTGGTATTAATCGATTGATCTATTGCAGGTAAGCCCCCAGCACCTTTTCTCCTTCCACTTCTACATAAATATGTTCCTGCAGGGTAGTTGCAATGGAAATCCCGCTATAGTCAGGGTGCACAGGAAATGAGTTATGACTTCGCTCAACAAGGACCAATGCCTGGATTTTCCGGGGATGATAAGCCAGGAAAGGTTTCATGGCATAAAGCAGGGTCCTCCCGCTATTGGACACGTCATCGATCACAATAATCACTTTGTCAGTAAAGTCAGGTGAATGACTGAGTGTGATTTCCCCGGGTCTTTTTTTATCCAGGGAAATACTGAGGAGTTCGGTTTTGACAGCAGAAAATTCAGCCAGCATGTTCTGGATATTGCGCGCTACCACGCTCCCGCTTTCCCGGATCCCCGCCAGGATGATCAGCTTTTCACCGTCATTATTTTCCAGTATTTCCAGGGCCATACGCCGAAGTTTTTTTTCGGCGGTGGAAGCATCGAGGATATACTTTTTTTGAGCGCTCATACCAGTAGTTTATCATGAAATGGGTTAATCGCAATCCTTTGCTTTACAAGCCGTAAATTAGCATTTGTAATTGATTGCTTATGCAAATTGCCCAACAAATTTTGTTTATTGTTATCACCGTTGCAGCCATTTGGTTGTTTAGCCGAAAAGTAAAAGAGATCAGGCGCAATATCCGGTTGGGCCGCGACGAAGATTTCAATGATAACAAATCATTACGATGGAAGAATGTATTCCTGCTGGCACTAGGACAAAAGAAGATGTTTCGTAACCCTCTTGCTGCAATACTGCATTTTTTCGTATATGCCGGTTTTATCATCATCAATATAGAAGTGCTGGAAATTGTGCTGGATGGGATAGCTGGCACCCATCGTCTTTTCGCGGCTCCCCTGGAAGTCTTTTACAGTTTTCTGATCAATGCCTTTGAAGTGTTGGCCTTATTGGTGCTGCTGGCTTGCGTGATCTTCCTGGTAAGGAGAAACGTTATCAAACTAAAACGATTTATCAGCAAGGACCTGGACGGCTGGCCCCGCAGCGATGCCAACTATATCCTTATCACGGAAATCGTATTAATGACGCTTTTCCTCTTCCTCAATGCCAGTGATACTTTATTGCAGACCCGTGGTGTTGATCAGTATGCGGCACATCCTACCGGCAATTTTATCATTTCCCAATGGCTACATCCATTGCTGGAGGGAATGGGAAACCAGGGACTCCAGTTTATTGAACGCTTTTCCTGGTGGTTACATATTGCAGGCATTTATGCTTTCCTGAATTACCTGCCTTATTCCAAGCACCTCCATATTGTTCTTGCTTTTCCCAATGCCTATTATGCCCGGCTTGAACCCATGGGGAAAATGGAAAACATGGAATCCATCCAGAAGGAAGTCTTATATGCCATGCAACCCGACCTGGTTCCGGCGGGTGAAACCGAGCCGCCGAAAAAATTTGGAGCCAGGGATATCCAGGATCTCAGTTGGAGAAACCTGCTGGACGCTTATAGTTGTACAGAATGTGGCCGTTGTTCGGCAGCCTGCCCGGCAACCCAAACCGGCAAACTGCTTTCACCCCGAAAGATCATGATGGATACCCGCGACCGGATGGAAGAAATGGGCCGCCAGATCAACCGCAATAAGGAATGGAAAGATGACGGCCGCTCCCTGCTGCATAATTATATTTCGGTAGAGGAGTTGAGAGCCTGCACTACCTGTAATGCCTGCGTACAGGAATGTCCGGTTAGCATCAGCCCGCTGGATATCATACTCCAATTGCGACGCTACCTGGTTATGGAAGAAAGTAATTCGCCCCAGGAATGGGCTGCAATGTTCAGTAATGTTGAAAATAATTTTGCCCCCTGGAAATTCAGCCCGGATGAGCGCGACAGGTGGGTGGAAGAGGTAAAAGCCTAACCCCTAAAAAATATTTTAACCTTCCCGGAGATTTGGCCTGTTTATAAGTATATATTTATAGGACCGGAACTGTTGCCAACCTTTAATCCCCCTATTTTCCGCATCTCCCCCTGAACTCCTCTACCCGGAACGCAAACAAGCAGATCCGCCCTGGCTCCTCCCATGAAAATGGCCGGGTTTTATTTATCATCAAAAAATTTATTACCATGGAAGTACTGGTCCATCTCGCCGAAAAAACTCAACAGCTGTACGATGCATTCAACAGGGGTGATATCCCCTTTATTTTATCAAATTGCCATAAGGACTGCATTTGGGAAGTCATGGGTGAGCCTGACATACCGTTTGCAGGTATCTACCATGGCCCCGATGACATCAAGGGTTTCTTTGAGAAGCTAAACGAGCATGTTGAAATTACTGAAATGTTGCCGGAACATCATTTCGAGGCAGGCAACCTGGTGGTGACCACGGGTCGCTGGTCGGCCAATGTTAGAAAAAACGGGAAGCATATCACGACACTGTTTACCATGTATGATGAATTCAACGAAGAAGGCAAACTGATTCATTTCAGGGATTGCTATGATACACTGGCAGCATCGAGAGCATTCAAGTAGTTGAATAAAGGCGATTAACCGGGCTCTGTCAAGGGCAATTAGCTGTTAAACAAAAATCGATTTCCTATTTCAAAGGGGAATCGATTTTTTTTGCAACTCTTTCCGGCGTTTATTATTTCTCATCCGCGCTTGGACCATACATACCCGGTACGGGGATATCCAGCAATCGCAGGTAAACTGTTAACTGGCCACGGTGATGAAACTGGTGACTCAGTGCCCATCCGCGGATAGCCACTTTCCTGGGGCTGTTCATCATCACCTGCTCCCCTCTTTTTACCTGCCAGTTGCTATTCAGCTTTTCGTCATCCGCTTCCTTTAATGCCCGGGTTGCCTCCTCCAGGTTTTGATCCAGGATGGATAAAAGTTCTTCCGAACTGGCTGCAGTTCTTCCCCGGGGGGAGGGGTTTGTGTTAAAATCAAAAACATCTTCCCCCAGAATAACGGAAATCCAATGTATCGTTTCGGCAATATGGGTAGCCAGGCGTCCCAGGGTCATCGATTTCTCATGGGGTTTCCAGTCTTTTTTATCCATGGGAACCCTTTCCAGGATCTTACGGGTCAGGGAAGCTTCATAGTTGAGTTCGCCGATCAGCGCATGATTAAGTGCCATATCTTCATTTTAATTCTCCTTGTCTTTGTGTGTCATTTTCTCCAGGCCTTCTTCAAATTTTTCAAACTGGTCACCGATTTTTTGTGTCACCTCCTCAGGGTGCTCCAGTTGGTGATGTGCATCTTTTTTCCTGATAATTTTCCAGGCCTGGAAAATGGCTGTTACCAGGAAAATACCACCTATCACCCAGTTTAAGATATGCTGGTTATTGTTAATACGCCCGGCGATCAGCAATCCACCAAAAATAAACAGGCAATTGCCGATAAAAGTTCCCAGGCCTATACCGATGATATAGGTATTATAGTGATCGTTCCTCGCCAGCAGGATTTTCTTGGTAAACAATACCGTGCTCCATCCAAACCAGAATGGGATTTGAACAGGGTTGACCGCGCACATGGCCATACCCAGAAAAAATTTGGGTAAGGAACTGCTGAGCACTACATTTTTTTCAACGGAAGGGTGCAGGGCCGCATAAAAACTGGAAAAGGCCAGGGCGACAACCACGCCCAGTGTCACCCATTCCAGGATCTTAAATATTTTTTCCTGCTTTCGCACCCAATCCATGGCTACCAGTGAAAGCCGGACATAAATGATCTCGACCAGCAATGATCCGAGTGAAAACAGCATGGCATTGCGCACTCCATCGGTTACGGAGATCTGCATGGCCGCAATATTGAGTGTGCCCAGGGGCAGTGATCCCAGGAAACTGACCAGCATACCTGTTAAAAATATCTTGACCAAAGGATGCATGCGACGAAAATAAGAAATGCTTTGAAGTCTGTTGAAGTTCATTGTGTCATGCCAGTTAACAGCTAGCAGCTCGTCGCTAACAGCTACTCTAATCATATTTCTCCAGCATCTTAAAATGACGGGAAGATTCCCGCAGGAAACGCCAGCCTTTTGTAAATGACCAGTAAGGAGTGCCGTTGTGGTGGTTATGGCGGCTGATCTGGTAAAGTGCTTTCCAGTGCTGGAGGATAACCTTATATGCCTGCCAGATACTCATGCCGCAATCGTATATATGGTTGGGCTCGGCGCCACAGCCATTAAACTCGAGTACCAGGAAATTTTTACCCTGCTTCAGGTCCTCGATAGAGGTTGTCTTGATATCGTAACGTCCATAATAAAATTTATCTGTATAATGACTGAGATCATCAAATACGGCATGGATCTGTTCATCGATTTCGCGGTGAAGATTGGTGAAATGGGCGCCGCGGTTGTGGTTGCCTGCATAGGAGAGATAAAAAATTTCGCCGGCAGGGATGATCCTTTCAAAGCGGTGGCCATGGCGATGTTCCATTTCTTCCATACGGTAACGGGCACGTGGATGTTGCTGCACCAGTGATTTTAATGTGGATGCTCCATCGCCCCTGACCTGGAGCAATTCTTTATGTATAAACCCGCTAACCACTCCCCGCTTTTCCCAGGGATAACGATAATAAAATACACTCACTTCTACGGGCAGATCCACCAGGTCCTGTACGATGTACTCTACCGGTATCCTGTCATGGTAACGGACCAGTTGTTCTTCGTTATCAATTTTGCGAAACAGTATGCCTTTCATTCCAATATCCGGTTTAACAATAAAAGGGAAACGGAAACCCGCTTCACTGATCCGGCGTTTCACTTCTTCATAAGGCCAGTCATGCATAATATAGATCGTACGGGGAACGAGATGAGGCGGCAGTTGGTCATACATCTCCTTTTTCCCCTCCCCTTCAAATCCGCCAAACGTGATGGTGGGATTGGATGAACTGAAGAACCAGAATGAGCCGCTTCGCAGGCAATACCAGAACCACATAAAGCTGATGGGAAAATAAAGCACATAGAAATTCCAGAGTTCCCAATTGGTCAGCCGCTGAAAAAATTTCCTGATTTTCATGTAGCCGTCAAAAATAAAGCAAGCAGGTCAGAATGCGCCTGAATTAGCATTTTACTTTAGATTTGAACAAATTTGATACATGAACGTACCGACAGTTGCTGAATTATTCTCACAGGGAAAAACACCGGAGATTTTATTTTGGGTTGGATGCGCCGGCAGTTTTGACCAACGGGCCCAGAAGATCACCCGCGCATTTGTTCATATCCTCAACAAAATTGGAATTGACTATGCCATCCTGGGCAAGGAAGAACTCTGCACCGGTGATCCCGTGCGCAGGGCTGGCAACGAGTTTATGTTCCAGATGATGGCTTACCAGAATATACAGATCCTGAATAATTATAACATTAAAAAAATTGTAACAGCCTGCCCCCATTGTTTTAATACATTGAAAAATGAATACCCGGAACTCGGCGGTAATTATGAAGTGATCCATCATACCCGCTTTTTGCAGGAGTTAATAGACAATGGTAAAATAAAAATGAAAGAAGGCGGAAATTTCCGGGGCCAGCGCATCACCTACCATGACAGTTGCTACCTGGGACGAGCCAATGATATTTATGAAGCCCCCCGTAAAGTGCTGGAGGCTTTGGATGCCGAACTGGTAGAGATGAAACGCTGCCGTAGTAATGGCCTTTGCTGCGGGGCGGGCGGAGCACAGATGTTCAAGGAAGAGGAGAAAGGCATTACGCGTATCAATATCGAGCGCAGCCATGAAGCCATTGGTACCGGCGCGGCCATCATAGCAGCAGCCTGTCCCTTCTGCAATACCATGCTGACCGATGGAGTAAAACTGGAAGAGAAAGAAGATAGTGTAAAAGTGATGGATGTGGCCGAACTTATTGCACAGTCAATGACCTGACCATGCCGGTTAAACGAAAAGGATCAGGAGAAATTTTACTTTCCGCGCCTGGTTCAAAATAACAGGTTGGTTATTCGCATTTACACTCCTCGTCACCATTACCTGGAATTATTTTGATACGGGGATACTGTAAAAGAAGAATTCGAGCCCGGGCAACGGCCCATCGCTTCGTCAGTTTGTTGGTAACAGGATTGGTGCTTGCTCTATGGCGGGAGCCGGTTCCCGGCGATTAAGAAAAGAGACCTCCTGCTCAGGGCTGGTGACTTAGTAGTTCCTGTACTTCAATGGCCTCTCTCAATTTTCCCCGGGGAATGGGCAACCTTATTTCGTCTAAACCGGGGTGCTGCTCGTTGAAAGATATAAAA
>DASUMO010000254.1:0-13087 GCA_036277695.1 Chitinophagaceae bacterium | reverse complement strand
CGGTGCAATCTTTACTTCAGCAATCGTTGTTGCCTGGACCGTTGTAAATGTTGAGCTGAAATTAATTTGCTGCAGGGAAGGAGCCCGGAAACCTGTACTGAAAGAACCACGAATATTCAGGTCAGGGGTGGCCTTAACACGGCTGGCTAATTTTACATTCCCTGTTGAGCCAAAGTCACTGTAATGTTCATATCGGAATGCTCCGTTAACCAGCCATTTTTCATTGACATCATATTCTGCATCGACATAGGCGCCTATAACAGATCGATTGGCATCCACTACATCAGCCGGCTGGTAGCCCGGGAAGCCTTGCGAACCGGTGGCCTTCACTCCTGAAGGATCATAGTTGGTATAAGATGCTTCTTCGCCGGCATAGATCCGGTAATTTTCATAACGGTATTCTGCTCCAAATGCCAGGTTTAAACCGGAACCCAGCTCTTTACTGATATTGAGGTTGGCAGTATTCTGCAAAAAAGAAAATCCCCCGTCATCAAAATGATTGCGATAAGGTCCTGCAGAAGCATTAAAAGTTTTGTCGCCATAAAAATGGAAATCATTCTTTCCATAGGTATTGCTGAGATCCCAGGTCCAATTGCTTTTCGTCCTTCCTTTGAATCCACCTGTTACCGAGTAATCCAGGATCTTAGTTTGTATATGCGGGCTATAGTACGTTTCACCATCACTGGAAACTCTCATAATATCGGGCACAAAAATGAGGTCCCCATTCGCATCGGTGGGAAACCGGTCGGGCCGGGCAGAAAAATTACGCGTAAAGGCAAAGGCATCGGATTCTTTACGATTGATGCCACCAAAGCCATAAAAACTGAGTTGTTCATTTATTGGAAGTTCAGCATTCACAAAACCTCCTGCCATATCCAGCGAAGCATCCCCATGTGCCCGGCGATAAATATTTACATACATCGCATCATCATCATTATAATAATCCTCAGTCTTTAAAGCCTGGCGATAGGTTTTTCCCGTGGTTAATCCTTCGAGGGTCATATTTATGAACCCGTTCTTTTTTCCGAGGGGGAGCCCGAAATTCAGGCTCGCCGATAATGAATTGCCATCTATTTTTCTACCGTTTTCATACTGTGTTTTCAGCTCATCACTGCCATAGGCTGTATTGAATTTCGGATCATGATAACCTGCCCAGCCGATATTGCCCGTGATTCTATTGGTAGTTTTTTTCAAAATTAGGTTCACAACGCCGGCAATGGCATCCGAACCATATTGGGCGGAAGCACCGTCCCTTAATATTTCAACACGGTCAATAGCACCAGCCGGAATGGCATTCAGATCTGTGCCGGAATTACCCCGGCCCCTGGTACCAAAGACTGCTACAAAAGCGGTTTGATGCCGGCGCTTTCCATTTACCAGCACCAGTGTTTGATCGGGTCCCAAACCCCGTAGTGTGGCAAGGTCCACATGATCGGCCCCATCACTTCCACTTTGTTTATTATAGTTAAAAGAAGGAGCAGCTATATTGAGAATAGAGGTGATATCCATCCTCGCTGTGGGCAGACTGGCCTGTGCAATATTTACAAGATCCACCGGTACGGGTGTTTCAGTCCTCACCCTTCCCGCAGTCCTGGTTCCCACCATTACTACCTGGGATAATTCCGTTGTACTGGGTGTTAGGCTCACTGAGATCTCGGACCCGCTTACCGTGATAGTTTGTTTCTGGTAACCCACCATCGTGATCTCCAATTGATGGTTATTTTCCGCCAGGATGCGGAAGCTTCCATCGGCTGAAGTTGTTACTCCCCGGTTATTGGAAATATTCCGGATACTGGCGCCCGCTAAGGGAAGCCCGTCCTTATCCAGTATTTTGCCGGTAACTTCTCTTTGCTGGGCGAAAATGGTTGCTAATAAAAACAAGCAACAGCCGGATAGCAGTAGTAGTTTTCTCATATACATATTTTTGGTTGGCAGTTGCCTAAATATATAATAATTTTTCTTTCTGTTAATTGAACGGGTTGTCCTGTTCCAAACTAAAAACCCTCCTGGAGCCAGGAGGGTTCTTCTTATTAAATTCATATTCAAACCGAACTTTCCGCTTTCAACTTCACGACAATTCTTCCGGGGTATTCTTCCAATGCCTTCTCTAAACAGTCCATTGCGGCATCCAGGGCTTCAAGGTTCAATACATAAGCCAGCCTCACTTCATTCTTGCCCAGGCCGGGGCTGCCATAAAAACCGGTTGCAGGTGCCAGCATCAGTGTCTGGTTGCGGTAAGAAAAACTTTCGAGTAACCATTGGCAAAATTTATCGCAATCATCAATAGGTAGCCTGGCCATAGCATAAAACGCACCACCGGGTGCAGGGCAATATACAGCCGGCATGGCATTCAGTCTTTTTACGAGCAGGTCCCTGCGGGCCATATATTCGGCTTTGGGGGCATCAAAATAATTATCGGGAAGATCAACGGCAGCTTCAGCCATGATCTGTGCCAGTCCCGGAGGACTCAATCTCGCCTGGGCAAATTTCATTGCGGATTCATACACGGCTTTGTTTTTTGTTACCAGTGCACCAATACGGGCGCCGCAGGCGCTGTAACGTTTGCTGATCGTATCCATTAATACCACATGTTCTTCCAGTCCTTCCAAATGCATGGCACTTACATAACGGCCGTCATAACAAAATTCCCGGTAAGCCTCATCACTAAATAAATAAAGGTTATGACGGAGACAAATATCCTTCAGGGCATTCATCTCTTCCAGGCTGTAGAGGTAGCCGGTAGGGTTATTGGGACTGCAGATAATGATAGCCTTTGTTCGGGGACTGATCACCTTTTCGAAATCGGCGATGGGAGGCAGGGCAAAGCCGGTTTCAATGCTCGAAGTAATGGGGATCACCCTGACCCCGGCGGCACAGGCAAAACCATTATAATTTGCGTAAAAAGGTTCAGGAATAATTACTTCATCTCCCGGGTTCAGGCAGGTAAAAAAACCAAACATGATGGCCTCGCTACCCCCGGTGGTAACCAGGATCTGGTCATAGTTTATGTTGATGCCGACCTTTTTATAATATTGAACCAATTTCCGGCGATAGGACTCATTGCCGGCGCTATGACTATATTCCAATACTTTCAGATCAGCATGGCGAACCGCGTCCATTATAGAGGGAGGCGTTTCGATATCCGGTTGGCCAATATTAAGATGGTAAACCTTTGTGCCTCTTTTTTTTGCCGCTTCTGCATAAGGGACCAGTTTGCGGATAGGCGAGGGCGGCATCAGCCGGCCCCTTTCTGAAATTGTTAGCATGGGGCCAAAGTTAATCCACCCCGGTCAAACTTATGAATGCCTTCAGAAAGGATAGAATTGGGATTATTGAATTCGGGGTCAGTAATTGGACTCCATAGGTCTTTTAAGAGCTTCCTCGATGGGTATGATCCCACAGGGACCAAAAGTGTTACTGCTAAGTTCCGCTTTGAATTCGGCTTCGATCTGGGAGAGGTCTTTCAGGAAATTATTGACCGGCAGGGCCATCTTATTCATATAGCTGGTGGCTTTATCATAGATCCCCAGGAACTCATCTTTTATAACGGTAATACTTCCCTGGATTACATTTACCCCATCCTGGAAATGTTTTTTCGCCTGGTCATAAGAATGCTTCAGCTTCGAGTTCATCGGCACACTATTTTGCGAGTTCATATCTGTGGGTATGAATGATGGCGTACTTGACATGGCAATCGAGTTTGGTTTTTAAATATTAAAATTCATGCCGGAACCTGGGGGGCCATCCTCCTTTGAATTATTAAACAATCGCTTAGGAATAAAATGTGGACAAGTCAGTATTAATCTTAACGGGACTCAAAAAACCGGGAATGTGAAAAAAAATCCCGGGTTCACTTTTTTTAACTCCCGGGTTCCGGATAATTTGGGTGGAGGGGTTTTTTTTCCACACAGTAAAAAACACTATTATGAATCGGATCAGGTCATCATAAATGCAAAAAAAATCCCTCCGCTAGCGGAAGGATTATCAATGGTTAAAAGCTATTGTTTAAGTAATATCTTTTGCCGGCTGGTTCAACGATCGTTTAGTTTCCCTTGGTTTTAGACCAGGTATCATAGGCTTCGGCACTTAGTACTTCGCCAGTGATAAGGACGGTTTTGTGCTGATCAATCCCTGCAATTTTTACATGGACTTCTTTATTAAACTGTGCCAGGGCTGCGGCATTATACTGTATTTTCAGTTTGGCAGTTTCCCCGGGCATGATGGGTTTTTCGATTTTTTCCGGTGTGGTGCATCCACAACTTGCCCAGGAGTTTTCTACAACCACGGGTTTATTACTGATATTTTTGATCTCGAAAGAATAGGTTACTGGTACGTTTTGTTTCAATTTTCCGAAATCATGTTTTTCGGTATTGAACTTAATCACATCATCAACCTTAGCCTGGGCCATTACTCCAAGACTAAATAAAAAAGCAGTGGCGAGTACTACGATCTTCTTCATGATTTAAAATTTAAAATGATTGTTTTTTCAGAAAATCAACAGAGGCATTGGCAGGTGCCGAACCCTCCGGGGCTTTCCAAACCGTGCCTTTGATTTTCAATTGTTTTGTTTGATTCGTATTATAGTTTATGGTAATAAATTTTTCAAAATAACCTTCTGCAGCGGCATTGTAACCAACTTTGATCTTGGCTTTAGCGCCGGGGGCTATGGGTTCACGGCTCCATTCTGGCGTTGTGCAACCACAGGTGGCAGATACATTATCCAGCTTCAGGGGCGTATTGCCTGTATTCAGAATCTCGAAATGATAATAAACGGGTTTGCCCTGGGGGATTTTACTAAAATCGTGTTCTGTTTCCACCAGCTTTAACAAATCATCGGCCTTAACGGGTGCAGCAGGAGTTGCGGGTGTAGTACCATGATTATGACCTTCGTGTCCCGTTTGAGCCTGGGAAAATGAGAATATCCCAACAGCGAGCAGGGCCAGCATGATCTTTTTCATAAAACAAATGTTTAAAGGCCTCAAATTTAAGCCAAAGATGCCAGATCTCATAGATGGGTTGCAACCTATTAGGAGAATTTTCGGGGATTTTTTGGGGGAAAGTTATGGAAGTGATTCTTCTATCTTTGCCCCATGGAAAAACCATTGCCAGCAACGATTGCCGCCGATGAAAAACTTTCATTTGAGCGTTTCCGGACGGAAGTGCTCAACGATTACCGGACGGCCTGTATTAGCCGGGAAACAAGCCTTTTGGGCAGAAAGGAAGTGTTGACGGGTAAGGCCAAATTCGGCATTTTCGGCGATGGCAAGGAAGTAGCCCAGGTTGCAATGGCCAAGTTTTTTCAACCCGGTGATTTTCGAAGTGGATATTACCGCGACCAAACATTCGCCCTGGCCGCCGGACTCGCTACAGCGGAACAGATCTTCGCCCAGCTCTATGCTGACCCGGACCTTTCCCGTGAACCCTTTAGTATGGGCCGCCAAATGAACTGTCATTTTGCAACACCGACTGTAGATCAAAACGGGGATTGGCTGGACCTGGTAAACCGTAAAAATATTTCCAGTGATATAGCTCCTACCGCCGGACAAATGCCGCGGGGATTAGGACTGGCACTTGCTTCAAAAGCTTTTCGTCATATCAGCCAGTTAAAAGAATTCAGGCAGCTCTCCAATAATGGTAACGAGGTCTGTTTTACAACGATAGGGGATGCTTCAACCAGCGAAGGCCATTTCTGGGAAACCATCAATGCCGCAGGTGTTTTGCAGGTGCCTTTAGTTGTTTTTATTTGGGATGACGGCTTTGGGATTTCTGTGCCGAAAAAATACCAAACCACGAAGGGCTCTATTTCTGATGTATTGTCGGGATTTCAGAAAAGCGAAGACACGAACGGTATACTTATTTACAAAGCCAAAGGTTGGGATTATGCAGGCCTCTGCGAGGTCTTTGACGAAGGGATACGAATAGCCCGCGAAACCCACACTCCCGTTGTGTTCCATGTTGAAGAAATCACCCAACCCCAGGGGCATTCAACTTCTGGCAGCCATGAGCGCTATAAATCCACTGAAAGGCTGGAATGGGAAAGAGAATGGGATGGTATCAAAAAAATGCGGGAATGGATCATCACCAATATGCTTGCCACAGAAGATGAATTGGATGATATGGAAGCCCTGGCTAAAGAACATGTTCGTCAAAGCCGCCTGGCGGCTTGGGAAAAATACCTGGCACCCATTAAAAACCAGGTAACAAAATCAGTAGACCTGATCCACAATATGGCGGCCAGTCTCCCCGAAAAAGCGGCAGCACTCACTAAACTGGCTACCGGTTTATCCATAAGCCGCGAACCATTGCGGAGAGACGTTTTAAAAACCCTGAATGCTTCAATTGACCTGGCGGGGGATCATGATGCTGCTTTTTGGACCCGGGATTATTATAATGATCTGCTTAAAGAAAATGAGTCACTGTATAACTCCTATTTATACAATGAAGGTCCCAAAAGTCCACTCAGGGTGAAGGCGGTTGCTGCAACTTATGCAAGCGATGCACCAACTGTAAACGGTTACGAGGTGTTGAACAAATTCTTCGACCAGCTATTTACCCATAATCCCAAAGTGGTAGCTTTTGGGGAAGATCTTGGTTATATCGGTGATGTGAACCAGGGCTTCAGTGGCTTGCAGCAAAAGCACGGAATCCAGCGAATCTTCGATACCGGTATCCGGGAACTGACAATAATGGGCCAGGGGATTGGGTTAGCGATCCGGGGAATAAGGCCTATTGCGGAAATCCAGTACCTGGATTATCTCTTATATGGATTACAACCGCTCAGTGATGATGCGGCCACACTTCATTACCGTTCGGCCGGCCAGCAAAGTTGCCCCCTGATTGTGAGGACAAGGGGGCATAGACTGGAGGGTATTTGGCATAGCGGTTCGCCCATGGGTATGGTCATCAACTCCCTGCGTGGCATGCATGTATGTGTACCCAGGAATATGACCCAGGCTGTAGGTCTGTATAATACATTATTGAGGGGCAATGATCCGGCGATCATGATCGAATGCCTGAATGGTTACCGCCTGAAAGAAAAACTTATTTCAAACCTGCTGGATTATACGGTGCCACTGGGTGTTCCCGAAATTATCAGGCAGGGTGATGATGTTACGCTGGTTTCCTATGGATCTACGCTGCGGGTAGTACAGGAAGCGGCCATCATGCTGGAATCCCAGGGTATTCACTGTGAGATCATCGACGTTCAAACGCTTCTTCCTTTTGATATAAATCATCTCATTTCAGATTCACTGCAGAAAACCAACCGGATTGTTTTCGTTGACGAGGATGTACCTGGCGGGGCTTCTGCTTTCATGTTCAATAAAGTAATGGAGGAGCAAAATGGATACAAATGGCTGGATGCTTCACCCCGCACGATAACGGGTAAAGCCCATCGTCCCGCTTATGGCAGTGATGGAGACTATTTCAGTAAACCCAATGCTGAAGAAATTGAAGCCGTGGTGAAAGCCATGATGAAGGAATAGCCTTCCGGTCTGTTTTCGTTCGCATGCAAAACCAGCTTTCTTTATGCAGTGTAGTGGAAGACCTTCTCTGTTTTTCCACAGGGTTGGCAAGAAAATCTTTTTTTCTTATTTTGACGACATGCAAAAACATTTTTTTTGCATCTCATCCCGGCGGCCAAAACAAACTGTATGATCAACCCTTTACCCCTTTACCGGAAACTATTTCTGTCATTATTATTATTCTTACCTGTTTACAGCCTATATGGGCAGGCTGATTTTTCGGATAAGGTCAGCAATTGGAAAACCCAATTCCCCAAATCCGATTTTATTGCCCAGCAGCATAAGGAAACCATTACCTTTTCCCTGGATCCCCAGGCCACTGCCGGGCAGTCAAAAGTAAAAGCCCTGGTAAAAACAGAGATCACCCTGGTGCCGCTCAGGGATTACATGAAATTCGAAGATGGTCTTTTCTACAATGACCAGGTCAGCATAGACCAGGTAAAAGCGATCAATTCTAAAGGAAAAGAAGTGCTGCTGCAGAAACAATGCGGTTCCTATAACGACGATGATATTTTTCACAGTGATGCGCGGATCTGCGTGGTGAAAATATCCATGGAAGAAAAAGGGAAAGCCTTTACCTACCGGTACGAAGAAAATTATAAGGATATCAAATTCCTGACTTCATTCTACCTGAGTAATTCCATGCCGGCTGTTGAAAAACTGGTGGAATTTCAAATTCCTGCCTGGCTGGAGGCCGACCTGAGGGATTTCAATTTTAACGGGGCAGGAGTTGAACAAGTAACGCTGAAAGAAGGGGAGATTACTAAAAAAACGTTCCGGGCCAGGGATGTGCCGGCCTATAAACGCGAACCCGGCTCGCCCAATCATGCCCTGAGTTACCCGCATATCATTTGTGTTACGAAAGCATATACCGAAAATGGTCAACGAAAAGTTTTATTTGAGGGGGTAAAAGATCTCTACGCCTGGTATCGATCTGTCTGCGACAGTATCGGAAATCAACCGCATCAAATAAAAGATAAAGTAGTCCAGCTTACCAGTGGCAAAAAAACAGACCTGGAAAAAATCGAAGCCATTTTTTATTGGGTGCAGGATAATATACGTTATATCGCTTTCGAAGACGGGATCATGGGCTTTAAACCCGATGCAGCGCAGAATGTGCTGAGCAAGAAATACGGCGATTGCAAAGGCAAGGCCAACCTGATGAAGGAAATGCTGAAACTGGCCGGTTATGATGCCCGCCTGACCTGGATCGGCACATCGGATCTTCCCTATGATTATAGCCTTCCATCTTTATGCGTGGACAATCATATGATCTGCACCGTGATCCTGGATGGCAAGCGTTATTTCCTGGATGGGACGGAGGAATTCATCGCGTTAAATGATTATGCCCAGCGCATCCAGGGTAAGCAGGTCTTGATTGAGGACGGTCCCAATTATATCATCGATAGAGTACCGGTATTTCCTGCTGAAAGAAATAAGGTCAAACGCATCACAAAATTGAATATCGAAGGAACCACGATCTCGGGAAATAGCCAGGTGGAATATAATGGAGAGGCAAAAATTTCCATCCAAAGCGCTTATGCCAGTATCCGTAATGAAAACAAAACAGATGCACTCTCAGCTTTCCTGCGTAAGGGAGATGACAATGTGGTGATCAGCAATATCAAGTCGCCCGATTTCCAGGACCGCCAGAAAATGTTGCAACTGGGTTATGATTTTTCGGTAAATAACCAGGTTACGGCTGCGGGCAATGAATTGTATATCGTGATGGACTGGGACAAGGACTTTTCATCTTATGATATGGAGGCAGACCGGATGAATGATTATGAATTCGATCATAAATTTCATTATACCACCCAGACTGAACTCGCCATTCCTCCCGGATATAAAGTGGAGTACCTTCCCGAATCATTTAAGAAAACATATCCTGATTATTCTTTCGAGGGAAGCTATACCCATAAAGGCAAATCCATTTTGTATACCAAAACCATCATCATTAACAAACCGATTTTGCGGAAAAAGGAATTTCCAGAATGGAATTCCTTTATTAAAAGCATCAATAAATTTTATAATGACCAGGTTGTCCTGGTTAAATAAACTGCAATATGGCTTATTTGAGAATATTGGTTACGGGCATCCTGCTCACCGTGTCTTTACTGTCTTTACATGCCCAGGCCCCGGCAATAGGGGTGAGCGTGGAAGATGAGTTCAAGGTGACGGCGATACCGGAGCAATGGAAAAATGAAAGCGCTGTCATCATCGGGCAGCGGACCGAATACCTCTTTACCCGGCCTGGCAGCAGTAAGAGCACGGCTGCTATAGTTCGGATCAGTGAATATGTTCACAAACGGATCCGGCTCCAGGATAAAAATGCACTGGAGAAATTTTCTACTTTTTATTATGTGACGATGGGACGAGATGGCAAGGCGGAGTATAAAATAGTAAAGGCTTCAGGCAAAGAGGAAGCCGTGGATATGAAAACGGCTATCGAAGAGGACAGCGAAGTGCCGGATATATATAAACCGATTTTTTATAAACTGGCCATTAAGTCCATGAAGATCGCCATCCCCAATCTCGAAATAGGCGATATTATTGACTACACGATCCGCTCCACCTTCGACTGGGATATGAAATCAGATGGCATACAGTTCACACCTTTTATTTTTTCCTTATCGAATAGTTACCCCACCTTATACCAGCAATACCGCTTTACGATGGCCAATGGCATGAAAGTGAAGTACCGGAATTATAATGGTGCACCCACACTTAAATTCGACAATAAGGCCTCTGTTTACGGCGACAGGGAATCCTATCTTTCTTATTATTTCATGGATAAAAACCGGGAAAAATCCAGCGAGGACCGCTGGAATTTTGAATTCCGCAATACGCCAACCGTTAAATTTCGCGTTGTGCTCCTGGCCGACAATGATCCTGAATCCAAAGGACTGGGAGAAGCTACCGTGGACCGTGCCGGCATTGATCCCGCTGCAATGTACCGTTATTTCGGGGGCGCGGCTGCCTATCCTACCACCACGGTCAATAGCCTGGTAGGTTATACTACCGAATATATCAGTAAGAAAAGAAGGGATGGCTTGCTAAAGACTAATGATGAGGTAATCAAGGAAACCTATTATTGCCTGCGCAAAGTTTTTTTGGAAATGTATTACAAAGGACCAGTGAGGTCCGAACTGGAGAAATATATGACCGGGAAAAAGCTTTATAAAAAAGTATTGGCCCAGCAAAAAAAAGAGGAAGAGAAAAAAGAAGAAAGACAGGATGAGATTCGCATCAACAGCATCACCTTTGCCACCGCCCTGCGGATGGCCCTGGCTGCCCAGCAGATACCAGCCGAACTACAAGTCTATATGCCCCGCAAACTGGGTAACTGGCGGGACGCGATTTTTATGGAAGAACTGGATTTTGTGTTGAAGGTAAAACTGAAGGGCAAGGCTTATTTCCTGGAGGCTTTCAACAATTTTGACGCCTTTGGCACTCCATATTCTTACCTGGAAGGTACAGAAGGATATAGTATTGGTTATGATGCCCCGGACCGCTATTACCGCACTCCCATTCCTGCTACTGGCATGCAGGACAATGTGGAAAGAGAGGAGTATGCGATACGTTTCACAGATGCTATGGATCTTACCATTGCTGAAAAAACCAGTTCTTACCTGGGAAATGACAAATCCTCCCGTATAGGCCCGGCTAACCTGGAAAGAAGTTATCTCTCTTATGATTTTTCCAAATACTTTTCAGAACCAAAGACCAATAGCAGTGAAAGTAAACGAAAAAAAGACAAGGAAGAACCTGTTGTTGCCGTATCGGCTACTACTACCGATGCCCTTAAATATGAAGATCCCGATAAAGAGGAACATGTAAGAGAGAGAAAAGAAATTTTTGAGAAAATGATCAGGAATGACCTGGATCTCGAAAAATATGACAATTTCGAATTGATCCGCGACGGGCGCTTTGGTGACACCGCCTGGTTACAGTACAGGGAGAATTTCACGGTGAATAAATTGTTGAGCAAAGCGGGTAAAAACTACCTTTTCGATGTCGGTAAACTGATCGGCGGCCAGATCAAACTCGAAACACATGAATTGCAGGGCCGCAAAGTGGATATCTGGTTACCTTATGCCCGTACGATACAGAATACGATAGCGATCCAGCTGCCCGCTGGCTATACGGCTGACGGACTCCAGGAACTTGTGATGAATGTAGATAATGAAAGCGGTTCTTTTATTTCAACAGCAAAGCTTGAAGGGGATAAAATACTCATTACAACCACCAAATTGTATAAAAAGAATTTTGACAAAAAGGAAGCCTGGCCCAATTATATTGCTTTCCTGGAAGCGGCCTACAAATTCAGCCAGTCGAAACTGGTATTAAAAAAGAAATAGCCCGGTTCACGATAATTGCACCGTCCCTTGTTATCTTAGTAACCCGTCCGTTCAGCGCACGGGTTTTTTCATTGATCCCATAGAATGCCCACTCATTTTCTATTTATAATTGATATCCTGGGTACCCTGGCTTTTGCTGTTTCGGGAGCCTTCCTGGCCATGCAAAAAAAGCTGGATCCTTTTGGGGTGCTGGTGCTAGCCTTCGCAACTGCTATTGGGGGAGGCACTCTCAGGGATATTTTGATCGGGAATCTCCCGGTAAGTTGGTTGCGCAATGAAACGGCTACGGTTATTATTTTTGCGGCGGCAGTGGCGACCATGCTGTTTGGCCGATACTTAAAACAGTTCACCACCACCCTGTTTTTATTTGATGCACTTGGCCTGGGTTTATTTACAATTATCGGGATCGAGCTGGCGATTGAAAAGAATTTCAGCATGGGTGTTTGCATTGCCCTGGGTACGATCACAGCCTGTTTTGGGGAGTGCTGCGGGATGTTTTACTGAATGATGTGCCCCTGCTTTTCCGGCGGGAGATTTATGCGATGGCCTGTATTGCTGGTGGTTTGCTTTATTCCCTGCTGAAAAGGATTGACCTGGATGAAAATATTTCCAAAGCGATCTGCATTGTGGTGATTGTTGCCATTCGGGTTTACGCGGTACGTTTTAAAATTTCATTACCTCAATTTTATAATAAGAATTAGATTATGAAACTGACATTATACCAGGTAGACGCATTTGCTGAGAAGGTATTCCATGGTAACCCGGCCGCCGTCATTCCACTGGAGGAATGGTTGGAAGATGGCTTGATGCAACAGATCGCCATGGAAAATAACCTGGCTGAAACTGTATACTTTGTTCCTGCTGCCAATAAAAAAGACAGGCATGAATTTGATATCCGCTGGTTCACTCCGGAGGCCGAGATCAATCTTTGTGGGCATGCTACGCTGGCTTCAGCCTTTGTGTTATATGAATTCCTGGGTTATTCCAGTCCTGGTATTACTTTTTATTCAAAAAGCGGTCCGCTAAACGTAACAAGGGATGGGAAACTGGTATTGCTGGATTTTCCTTCCTGGAAGCCTGAACGATTGGAAGACTATCCTCCTGAATTATTATCCTCCCTGGGTGATCCGGAAATTGCAGGAATCTATAAATATCGCGATATCCTGGTAGAACTGATGAATGAAGAAGCGGTCCGCAACTGCA
>DASUMO010000253.1:0-4686 GCA_036277695.1 Chitinophagaceae bacterium | reverse complement strand
TTTCGGGTAGCTATAAACGAGAATTTGAGAAACCCATTCACGCCGCTTTATCATTCTTACGATCCCGGGATTATTTTCTCTGCATACATCAATCGGAATGGGAACACCATTTTGAACCGGATAACTATATCCCCCTGGATGAAATCAGTCCTGCAGCATGGCAGGATTACCTGCAGGACCTGCCTTTTATAAAAATCGCGAAGAAATTTCCCCTGCATGCATGGGATGACTTACAGGATAGGCTATCCGGTAACTTCAGGGAGTTATTGGAGTTGCTGGCATTTAATTCCCAAGCCGGTGAAAAAGGTCTTTCACCTGGTGATCCCACAAGAGGCTTTGGTCCTTGATATCCTTTTTTTCTGCAAAATCCTTTATCACCAATATTGTTTGATTCGTGATCTCTGACTTCTCAATCCGGAACTCGAAATATTCGTCCTTGGGAGCTGTTTCCCAGTGAAACCGTATAAATTTATCAGTTTCGCTTTCCAGTAAATTTGCTTTATCAAATGAACCATTCCAGCCAAAGTAAAATATCCCGTCTCTTTCATCAACTTTTTCCGCGAACCATTCACCCAGTCCAGCAGGAGTAGAAAGAAATTCATATAAAATCGTTGGGGAACACCGTACCGGAAACTCCAGAGTATATAACTGCTTGCTCATCTTTTCTTGTTAAAAATCGTTGCGACTGCTGCAATAATAAATAAATAATCATTGCGCCAAATTTTTTTCCCGTTTATTTTTCAGTCCTATTCCCCGTTTAAAAAGCCCGGAATCAAAATAAATAGTATATAAAAACGTTAAGATATAGCCAAGATTTTTTTGGCCCGGATTATCGTTTTCCTTAAATTGCCTTGAAGTTCAATACGTTCTGAGCAACTAAGGAATTTGTGGTGGGTATTTTTAGAGTAATAAGCTGAACCAAAACTTATAATTCTTTAACCCTTAAAATACACCATTCTAAACCCATACCTATGAGCATGAGACAATTGAAGATCACGAAGTCTATTACGAATCGTGAATCTCAAAGCCTTGAAAAGTACCTACAGGAGATCGGCAAAGTCGAACTCATTACCCCCGAAGAAGAGGTCAAATTAGCTACCCGTATCAAGCAGGGAGATCAGAAAGCGTTAGATCGCCTTACCAAGGCGAATCTCCGTTTTGTTGTATCTGTAGCTAAACAGTACCAGAACCAGGGATTATCCCTGCCCGACCTGATCAACGAGGGTAACCTGGGTTTGATTAAAGCCGCCCAGCGTTTTGATGAAACCCGCGGTTTCAAATTCATTTCCTACGCTGTTTGGTGGATTCGCCAGAGTATCCTGCAGGCCCTGGCAGAGCAATCACGGATTGTCCGGCTCCCCCTAAATAAGGTGGGTTTGACAAACCGGATCCAGAAAGCTTATTCCACCCTGGAACAGCAATTCGAAAGGGAACCTTCAGCCGAAGAACTGGCCGAATTGCTTGAAATGGACCTGGAAGAAGTATCAGCCACCCTGGGTATCAATGCCCGGCACGTTAGCGTGGATACTCCTCTTTCCGAAGGCGAGGATAATACCTTGCTGGATGTATTGGAAAATCCCAACGCTGAAAAAACCGATGCAGAACTCGATCACAAAGAGTCGCTGAAAACCGAGATTGACCGAAGCCTGAAAACCTTGACGGAAAGACAAAAAGAAGTGATTTGCTTTTTCTTTGGAATTGGCGTGGATCACCCCATGAGCCTGGAGGACATCGGGGAAAAATTCAACCTGACCCGGGAGCGGGTACGCCAGATCAAAGACAAGGCAATCACCAAATTGAAAACCAGCACCCGGACTAAATTATTGAGAACTTATCTCGGGGCTTGATTTTTTAAAAGCAAAAAAAAACTAAAGCTGAACTAAACTCTACACTTCTACTTTATCTTTGTAATTCTTTAAAAAGTGAACATGATGATGTTCACTTTTTATTTTGTTGGAACCAAAGCTTGTTATTTTGGCTTTTGCTTACTCCCTGTTTCCAGACCTGTTGAGAATAGAATGGTTGGTGATAGAAGATCTTTATGAACCTGGTTATTCGGCGGCGACGATGGTCACTGGAATTGGTCCGACAATTGCCAGAAATTTTACCCCGACATTTATCTCGGGGAACTGAACAACCGGCGACAATCGTCCCTGCAAATAGTCCGAAGTTGCCAGGAAATTTACCCCGACATTTATGTCAGGGAACTGAACAAGCGGCGACAATCGTCCCTACAAATGGTCCGAAGTTGCCAGGAAATTTACCCCGACATTTATCTCGGGGAACTGAACAAGCGGCGACAATCGTCCCTGCAAATGGTCCGAAGTTGCCAGGAAATTTACCCCGACATTTATGTCGGGGACTGAACAATAGATAATTCAATGGGCTTTAGCCCTAAACACTGTTATTGAAAAAGCAAGAAAAAGTGAACCATGTTTAACAGCTTACAGGAAAAACTGGAATCAGCGTTTAAGAACCTCAAAGGACAGGGCCGCATTACCGAACTCAATGTGGCGACAACCGTCAAAGAAATCCGCCGGGCCCTGGTAGATGCCGACGTCAACTACAAGATCGCTAAAGAATTTACCGATAAGGTAAAAGAAAAGGCTATGGGTGAAAAGGTATTGAATGCCATTTCACCGGGCCAGCTCATGACCAAGATTGTAAAGGATGAACTGGCGGAGCTGATGGGTGGGCAGGAAGCAGCTTTTAATGCCAAAGGCAACCCGGCTGTAATCCTGATCGCCGGCCTCCAGGGTAGTGGTAAAACGACCTTTAGCGGCAAACTGGCCAATTACCTTAAAACAAAAAAAGGACTCTCTCCCTTGTTGGTTGCCGCTGATATATACAGGCCTGCCGCCATGGAGCAATTGCGGATACTAGGTGATCAGGTTGGCGTAGACGTACATGTCGAAGAAGAAAATAAAGATGCAGTTTCCATTGCCCTAAACGCAGTTAAAGAAGCCCGCAGCAAGAATAAGAATGTGGTGATCATTGATACCGCCGGCCGGCTGGCCATCGATGAGACCATGATGACCGAAGTGGCCAATATCCGCCAGGCAGTAAATCCGCAGGAGATATTGTTTGTTGTGGATTCCATGACTGGCCAGGATGCGGTAAATACGGCCAAGGCCTTTAATGACCGGCTCGACTTTTCCGGGGTCGTTTTGACCAAACTCGATGGCGATACCCGTGGCGGGGCAGCCCTTTCCATTCAGTACACGGTACAAAAACCGATCAAGTTTATCAGTAGTGGGGAAAAACTGGATACCCTGGATGTATTTTATCCCGACAGGATGGCCCAGAGAATATTGGGCATGGGAGATATCACCTCGCTGGTCGAAAAAGCCCAGGCCCAGTTTGATGAGGTAGAGGCTAAGAAACTCGAGAGCAAGATCCGCAAGAATAAATTCGATTTTGCAGATTTCAAGAGCCAACTGGAGCAGATCAAGAAAATGGGGAATATGAAGGATTTACTGGGAATGATACCTGGACTCGGCAGCAAGATCAAAGACCTGGATATCAATGAGGATGCGTTCAAAGGTATTGAGGCTATGATCAATTCGATGACCCCGGCCGAAAGGAATGATCCCGACCTGATCGACAGCAGCCGCCGCCGTCGAATCGCCCAGGGGGCAGGCAAGGATATCAGCGATGTCAATGCCTTTATGAAACAATTCGAGCAAATGAGGGATATGATGAAGGGTATGAATAAAATGGGCATGTTCGGTAAAATGATGCCGGGAATGAAGATGCCCGGCGTGAAACGGTAAATTTTTTTTCAACATTATTAGATTGAGGTTCTGGGTAGGTAGAAAGGTGCTAGCCCTGGTCCAGGCTATCCTGGTTTTATTAGAGGGGCATTGTCACCCAATTACCATTCTGATCTCAGAACTCCTCACTCTCCAACTCCCTCCCTGTTTGGGATTTTCCCCTGCCCGCCTTATCTTCGCCGTTCCGGTTTCAACCGGGCTTAACAATTATTGTTTAACGCCTTTAAATGTCTATTTAAAATGGCAGCAAAAATCCGACTGCAGCGTCATGGGTCTAAGAAAAGGCCCTTCTACTTCATCGTCGTTGCCGATGCCCGTGCACCCCGTGACGGGAAATTCATTCAAAAATTAGGTACTTACAACCCACTGACCGTTCCGGCTACCATTCAACTGGATCGCCAGAAAGCTTTGGAATGGCTGAACAAAGGTGCTACACCCACCGATACAGTTCGCCGCATCCTAAGTTTCAAAGGAGTATTATACCTGAAACACCTGCTCCGCGGAGTTGGGTTGGGTTTGTTTGATGACGCAACCGCTATGGAAAAATTCACCAAGTGGAGTGCTGAACATGACGCACAAGTGAAAAAACGCCAGGAAGAAGCCTACCGCCAAAAAAGAGCCAGACGTCCGATGCCGGGTCGCCGACCTGAAAGAAAGACGGAAAGCGAAAACAGCGGGGGCGAAGGGTAAATATTATCCGAATCCTGAAAGTTCATGATCCCGGCGATTTGTCGCCGGGATTTTTTTTAAATAGTGCCGTATGGTTAAACAGTTGATGAATAAATACTGATAACTGAAAAAACCTAATTTCGGTTGAATGTGTTTGAATGTAATTTTACAACGAAGAGATTCTATCAACCATTATTAAACCCATATCCAGACTCTTCTCCTTTCAGATTGCATTAAACAACCA
>DASUMO010000252.1:0-8729 GCA_036277695.1 Chitinophagaceae bacterium | reverse complement strand
AAAATCCAAATCACAGGAACCAAATTCCAAATCTCAATATCCAATTGTCAATTGGAGCTCTCTTTAATCAAGCGGATAAATTCATCAAAGAGGTAGCGGCTATCGTGGGGTCCGGGGGTTGCTTCCGGGTGGTATTGAACAGAAAATGCCGGTTTGCCTTTTACTCTTATTCCCTCGATGGACTGGTCATTCAGGTTTACATGGGTTATTTCAATATGATTGGCTTTTTTCACCGCTTCAGGGTCTACCCCAAAACCGTGGTTCTGCGTGGTGATTTCCGACCGGCCCGTTACCAGGTTTTTAACCGGGTGATTGAGTCCGCGATGACCATGGTGCATTTTAAAAGTTGGAATATCATTGGCCAGGGCCAGTAACTGGTGCCCCAGGCAGATACCGAAGACGGGTTTTTCTTCTTTTAAAATCTGTTTCAATGTGTCGATTGCGTAATCCATCGGCGCGGGGTCACCCGGGCCATTGGAAATAAAATACCCGTGAGGTTCAAATTTTTTCACTTCTTCCAGGGGGGTTTTGGCCGGGAAAACTTTTACATAAGCCCCCCGCTCTACCATGCAATTCAAAATATTTCTTTTTACCCCATAATCCATAACAGCAATCCGGATACCGGATTTATTATCGCCAACCTCGTAGGTTTTCTCCGTACTTACTTTTGAAGCAAGCTCCAGTCCATCCATATTGGGCGTTTCGGCAAGTTTCTTTTTCAGTAATTCAATATCTGTAGTCTCCGAGGAAATGATACAGTTCATGGCGCCTCTGGTGCGGATATGAGCTACCAGGGCCCGGGTATCCACACCTTCAATGGATACGATTTTATTGGCCTTTAGATACTCATTCAGGGAACTTTTAGCCAGTTTGCGTGAATAGGTTTCCTCCAGGTTGCGGCCAATAAGCCCGTTGATCTTCACGCTATCTGATTCCACATCTTCATCCTTGACCCCGTAATTACCGACATGGGCATTGTTCATGATCAGGATCTGTCCAAAATAACTGGGATCGGTAAACACTTCCTGGTATCCGGTCATACCCGTATTAAAACAAATTTCACCGGCGGTGGTGCCGATGGCGCCGAATGACTGGCCATAGGCTATAGTTCCGTCGGCTAACAATAGAACTGCGGGGATACTGGGCGAGGGTTGATCGGGCATTTCAATAATTTTCGTTTCAAACAAATCGCGCAAAAATAGGGGAGAAAATCGGACCGGCATGAAGGAGTTTCCCCCGATTTAAAGCTGCGAGCTGCGAGCTTCGAGCTTTACTCCCGGAATTTGGTTCTTGCGATTTGGTTCTTGGAATTTTTCCTCAAATCCTTTTCCCCTTGAGGAATTTCTCACGAATCACATCCTGCACATTTACCCCGCTGATCTTGCTTTCCAGCCAGGAAATAATATCCAGGTAAACGAAGGCCCGGCTCTCCAGGGGATTGCCTTCATATTTTTTCAATTTTTCGAGCAGTTTTTCAAATTCCGGTTTTAAGGCATGGGCGCCCACATGGAATGAACGGCGGAGGAATTCAAAGATCTCCTCTTCCACCCGGGTCAGGTTTCCCATTTTGGCCATATAGCGATAAACCGATTTGATCAGGTATTCCAACAACTCAAAATTCCCCAGTTCATAATGCGCAATAAGATGAAGGAGACGGGCATAACATTGCATATCGGTTCGCAAATCGCCTTTCTGGTTAATAATGCGGTTCAAATAATCGATTGCCCGTTCATTGTCGCCACTGCCAAAATAAAGACAGGCGATCTTATAGTAAAAAACCAGCACACGGTGTGTATCGAGATAAAGCCCGTACTCCTTCAGCATTTCTTCAAGGAAAGGTACCAGCCTTAACCCTTTGGTAAAAGTGCCCTGCAGGAAATACAGGTTGATCCGCGCTGTATACAAATACTGGTAAGCGAGAAGGCGGTTATTCTCGTTTTGGGTAACGATAGTATGGGTGGTGAATTTTTCAAACCGCCGGATGGCCTCAGCCAGCTTTTTATGATTCAAGAGCGAAAAATAAGCGCTCATCAGGTTGTGCATGCCTTTAATATAGATCGCAGTTTCCGTTTGGAGCATGCCCGGGTGTTCTTCGAACAGGTCCACCCATTTTTGGGAATAACGATAATACTGCAGGAAATCCTGCCGGATAAATGCATACCAGCCATAACTCTGGTAGAGGTATAATTTTTCGTAGAATCCCTTGGCTCCAGCACTTGCCGCGGGTAAATGTTTTTCGAAATACTCTTTTACATCATGCATATCTTTTTCATCGCGGGCATGCCCGTTTCGAATGTACCAGCTATAGAGTTGAAGGGATAAATTGGACAGTTGGTTGACTACACCCAGCCGGCTGCTGACTGTATCCGATTCGGCGCTGAGTTTATCGGCCCGGTCCTGCATACTTCGGGTGATATAAAGCGATTCGATCTTTTTCTCAAAGAAAAGCGCCTGCTGCCAGTAAGTAAGTTGATGATAGGCCCTGGCCGTTTCTTTCAGTTTTTCCAGCACTTTCAGGCTTTGGAGATAGAGTCCTTTATTAAAAAGAATCCGGGCATAATCCATTTGCTCGTGCAACTGGATATCGATATTGGTTTCATCCCGGATAATCCGCAGGCTTGCTAACAATTGTTTGTACAGTTGAGCCTTGATATTTGAAAGCTGTTGCTTCTTTAAACTCTTGGTTTTTTTCAGCAATTGTTTCTCATCGTAGTCCTGCATTTTGTCCAGGGCATCAAAAAGCTGGATGGTCTTTAGGTCCACGCTGGAAGAATTACGCTTTGCAAAGAGTTTGAAATTGCGTTTTTCGCTCTTTTCGAGTGATTTTATCAATTGAAATAAGGCATCAGTAGAGCGGCTGGACATCGTAATTCAAAAAATTTAAAAGCCTTGCCCAGTAAGGGTTTCAGCGATTTTTCCCGGGGTTATGGGCTGTAAAATAAGGCCCATTTTGATTTCCCCGGGCGGGTAATCCCTGCTAATTTAGCCGTGCAGGTTGTTTATTGTGAATTTAATAGCAAGCAATACAAAAATAAACAGCCTGCATTTTTATCTCACCAATATATCAATTTATTATGCCGGAAGGAAAAGTTCACATCTTTGACACCACCCTTCGCGATGGCGAACAGGTGCCGGGTTGTAAGCTGAACACCAACGAAAAGCTCGAACTGGCCCTTCGGCTAGAAGACCTGGGAGTTGATATTATAGAAGCGGGTTTCCCCATTTCTTCACCCGGCGATTTTGAATCGGTGAGCCAGATTGCCAAGGCGATCAAAAACGCCACAGTTTGCGGGTTGAGCCGTGCCGTTCAAAAAGATATTGAAGTGGCCGCCCAGGCCCTTGCTGGGGCAGCACGCCCCCGGATCCACACCGGTATCGGCACTTCCGACTATCATATCAAATCCAAATTCAATTCTACCCGTGAGGAAATCTTGGAACGTGCCATCCAGTGCGTTAAATGGGCACGCAATTATACCGATGACGTGGAGTTTTATGCGGAAGATGCCGGTCGTACAGATAATGATTACCTGGCCCGTGTGGTTGAGGCAGTTATTAAAGCCGGGGCAACCGTGGTGAATATTCCCGATACAACCGGTTATTGCCTGCCCTATCAATACGGAGAAAAGATCGCTTACCTCGTCAATAATGTACCAAATATTGATAAGGCCATCCTTTCCTGCCATTGCCATAATGACCTGGGATTGGCGACTGCCAATTCCATCGCCGGCGTTATAGCCGGTGCCCGGCAAATCGAATGCACCATTAACGGGCTGGGAGAAAGAGCCGGCAATACTTCGCTGGAAGAAGTGGTGATGATCATCAAGCAACACAAACACCTCGGTTTTTATACAAGCATTAAATCAGAACAATTGAACCCTCTCAGCCGCCTGGTTTCGGATACCATGCGCATGCCGGTTCAGCCGAATAAGGCTATTGTGGGCAGCAATGCTTTTTCCCATTCTTCCGGCATCCACCAGGATGGATTCCTGAAAGACGCCATTACTTACGAAATCATCAACCCGGAAGAAGTAGGAGCCGATAGTTCAAAAATTGTTCTCACGGCCCGGAGCGGACGCAGTGCCCTGGCCTATCGTTTCCAGAAACTGGGGTTCCAGTTCGACCGCAATGATGTGGATGTATTGTATAATGAATTTTTAAAAGTTGCGGATAGTAAAAAAGAAGTAGAAGACGGAGATCTTACGCAATTGGCAAAACAATACCAGGCAAACACGGTGGTAGTCTGAAAAGAGAAAGCAGTTATTCATGGCAAAAACATTATTTGAAAAAATCTGGGACCAGCATGTCGTTAAGGAAATTGACGGGGGACCTTCAGTGCTCTACATCGATAAACATTTTATTCACGAAGTAACCAGTCCCCAGGCTTTTACAGGATTAAATAAACGGGGTATCCAGGTATTCCGGCCACAACTAACCGTTGCCACCGCCGATCATAATGTTCCTACCCTCAACCAGCACTTACCCATCAAAGAGGAATTATCCAGGTTGCAGGTGGAGGCGCTGAAAAAAAATTGCGCCGAACATGGAATCGAATTATATGGCCTTGGACACCCGTTCCAGGGCATTGTTCATGTTATAGGTCCTGAACTGGGCATTACACAGCCTGGAATGACCATTGTTTGCGGTGATAGTCATACTTCCACACATGGAGCCTTTGGAGCTATTGCCTTTGGTATCGGCACCAGCGAAGTGGAAATGGTGTTTGCATCACAATGCGTGTTACAAAGCAAACCCAAGCTCATGCGCATCACGGTGGAAGGTGAATTGAATAAAGGTGTTGTGTCAAAGGATATCGTCCTTTATATCCTGGCTAAAATATCGGCCAGCGGTGCAACCGGTCATGCCGTAGAATTTGCGGGTTCGGCTATCCGTTCTTTATCGATGGAAGCCAGGATGACGATTTGCAACATGAGCATTGAAATGGGTGCCCGTTGCGGAATGATAGCTCCCGATGAAACAACGTTTGCTTATATAAAAGGAAGAAAGTTTGCCCCCAAAGGCGAGGAATGGGAAGAACAACTTGCAAACTGGAAAGAACTTTATTCCGATGCGGATGCAAAATTTGATAAAGAAGTTTTTATCAAAGCGGAAGATATTGAACCCATGGTAACCTATGGCACCAATCCTGGCATGGGTGTAGGCATCACCGGTCATGTGCCGGCCCTGGCTGAGGTGGAAGAAAAAGAAAAAGCTTCTTTTGAAAAATCCCTGGCCTATATGGGTTTTGAACCGGGTACAGGAATCAAAGGTAAAAAAGTGGATTATGTTTTTATAGGCAGTTGTACCAATTCCAGGATTGAAGACCTGCGGATGGTGGCCAGTTTTGTCAAGGGAAAAAAGAAAGCCGACAATGTGGAAGTTTGGATCGTTCCGGGCAGCAAACAGGTGGAGGCCCAGGCCATCAGCGAAGGCATTGATAAGATTTTTGAAGAAGCGGGTTTTATGCTCCGTCAACCAGGCTGCTCAGCCTGCCTGGGAATGAATGAAGACAAGATCCCCGCGGGAAAATATTGCATCTCCACTTCCAACCGGAATTTTGAAGGCCGTCAGGGAGCGGGTGCCAGAACATTATTGGCGAGCCCGTTAACGGCAGCTGCGGCAGCCATTACCGGGGTAGTGTCTGATGTAAGGGAATTGATGAATTAAGATTTAAGCTTTGAGTCCTGAGCTATAAGCTGGAAACAAAATACATGGAAGCATTAAGAACAATAAAAAGTCGTTTTGTACCGGTCAATATCGAAAATATTGATACCGACCAGATCATTCCCGCCCGTTTCCTCAAGGCAACGACCCGGGATGGGTTTGGAAAAAATCTTTTCCGTGACTGGCGATATGAAAATGATGATGAATCCAGGCCCAAACCAGCATTTCCGTTAAACCAATCCCGATTTGAAGGAGAAATACTGGTGGCGGGCAAAAATTTCGGATGCGGTTCATCCCGCGAACATGCTGCCTGGGCCATTAAGGATTATGGATTCCGGGCCGTGATCTCCAGTTTTTTTGCCGATATTTTTAAAAACAATGCACTCAATAATGGACTCCTGCCAGTCCAGGTGAGCGAAGAATTCCTCAAGAAGATATTTGAACAGGGAGAACAAACCGAGCTCGTCATTGACGTGGAAAAACAAACAATTCAAATTGCAGGCTCAGACCCGGAGGAGGCCGGGACCTTTGAAATCAACCCTTACAAAAAAACCTGCCTGCTGCATGGTTACGATGACATCGATTACCTGTTAAGTATTAAAGACGATATAGAAGCATACGAAAGAAAGGTTGTTACCGTTAGCTAAACTAAAAAATTGTATCATGAAAAAGTCAATTGCAGTTATCGAAGGAGATGGAATAGGTCCGGAAGTGACCAGGCAATCAGTAAAAGTACTGGAGGCCGTAGCTGAAAATTTCGGACATGAATTCGTTTACAGTTATTGCCTGCTGGGCGCCGACGCTATTGATAAAACAGGTTCACCACTTCCCCAGCAAACAATTGATATTTGCCTCGATAGTGATGCCATCCTGTTTGGCGCTATCGGTCATCCCAAATACGATAATGACCCCAGTGCCAAAGTGAGACCGGAACAGGGATTGCTCGGATTGCGAAAGGTCCTGCAGCTTTATGCCAATATCCGGCCTATCACTACATACCCTTCGCTTCATCATTTATCCCCGCTGAAAACAAAAAATATCGAAGGCGTCGATTTTGTCATTTTCCGGGAATTAACCGGCGGAATCTATTTCGGTAATAAGCAAACCAATCCCGAACAAACACAGGCCTCTGATGAATGTATATATACAAAAGAGGAAATAGAACGCATCGCCCACCTGGCCTTCCAGTATGCCAGGCAACGTAAAAAGAAACTGACCCTGGTGGATAAGGCCAATGTGCTGGAAACATCCAGGTTATGGCGTAAAGTGGTGAAAGACCTGTCAGCTGAATATACAGATGTAACTCTTGACTTTTTGTTCGTGGACAATGCCGCTATGCAGATCATCCTGAACCCTAAACAATTTGACGTGATCCTTACCGAAAATATGTTTGGCGATATCATCAGCGATGAAGCCAGCGTGATCAGCGGTTCATTGGGACTTTTACCTTCTGCTTCACTGGGGAGCAGGGTAGCATTATTTGAGCCTATTCACGGTTCCTATCCCCAGGCCGCAGGCAAGGATATTGCCAACCCCATCGGTTCAATCCTGTCTGCCGCCATGTTGCTTGAACACTTCAGCCTGAAAGAGGAAGCCCTCCTGGTGCGGGAAGCGGTTGAATGGACCCTTTCCAATGGGTTTGTGACAAAGGATATCGAGCCAGTGAACTTTTATTTCACCTCTACCCTGGGTGAATTGATCAGTGATTATGTAGGGGGCAAGATTCCTGGCTCGGTGAAAAAGGAAAATATTGTATTGCGGAAATCGACCATTATTTGACCAGGTATTGGTAATTAGGAATTGGAGGAATGCTGAAATTAGTAAGAATACGATCGACCAGGATTTCCGCATCCAAAATCGCCAACCCCTTAACGACTGTTTGTGCCGGCTCAAAAAATAATTGCTTGCTGAGTTCTTTTTTTGAATAGGCGGATGTATTTTTACCATACATACATCCTTCATGTTGAATAATAGAATCAATAATCTCATTCCTGCTATAGCCGCGATTATTATTGTGGTGGTGATTATTATTCCTGCATCAACTGGAGGTGGAACTTGTATATAAAGTAAAATCAACGAATACAGACCCGCCTCCAAAAAGGCGGGTTTTTTTTTGCCTCCCTGGGTCCGGCAAAACAGGGAGAAGTTTGAAATAAAAGGAAATAAATTTTTGTAAACATTGGCCTTCCCGCAGGGTAGGTATGGAGGAGTTAAAAAGATGGCGACTTATTATGATGAAAATACAGTGTTGTATCTGAATGGATCTTTTGTAAAGTCCAGCGAAGCAAAAATGGATTTCTACAGCCAGTCCCTGCATTACGGGTATTCTGTGTTTGAGGGGATCCGTTCATACCGAACAACCAATGGCGAAACAAAAATTTTCAAGGCAAGGGAGCATTTTGACCGCCTGGAACAATCCGCTGCAGCATTGAATATGCCTTATCACTGGAAAACCGATGAGTTGACGGCTGTTACCTATGAAGTATTGAAAAGAAATAACCTGCAGGACGCTTATATACGGCCCGTAGTTTATGCACCCGCTAATATGAGTTTCGTAGAAAACAAGGAATCATTTATTGTTATTGAGGTTTGGCAAATGCAGCCTTTCCTGGGAGAAAAGCTATTGAAGGTAATGACCAGTTCTTTTCAACGCCCCAACCCCAAAGGCTTTAAGATACACGCGAAAGCCGGCGGCCATTATGTGAATTCTATTTTGGCCAGCCAGGAAGCAAAAGCGAAGGGTTATGATGAGGCATTACTTACCGATATGAACGGCTATGTTGCTGAAGGGCCTGGTGCCAATACCTTTTTTGAAAAAGATGGTAAACTGTTTACCCCGCCGCCGGGCAATATACTGGCCGGAATTACAAGGGCCACCGTCCAGGAAATATGTTATGAATTGGGTATTCCTGTTGAAGAGAAATTATTTACCACCGACGAATTGATAAAAGCCGATGCGGCATTTTTCTGTGGGACGGCTGCAGAAGTGATTGGTTGGGAAAGCCTGGATGGCATTCCATTTGCCAAAGCCTGGAATGAATCCCTGGGTAAACAGGTACAGGATGCAT